>JAUNTQ010000163.1 GCA_030538605.1 Pseudomonadota bacterium | reverse complement strand
AGCGCATTTCCCGCTCAACGCCCAACGCTGAACGCCCAACCGATAAGATCGCCCTCCCCCTTCTTTTCACGCGCGCTCCGGCATGTGGCCGATGCGCCGCGCTTTCGCTGACGGATTTCACCCTTGTTCAAGAACCTCATGCTCTATCGCCTGGGCGCTGGCTGGCCCGCCTCGGCACAAGCCCTGGAGCAGGCCATCGCCGCCGAACCCTTCGTGCCCTGCACCGCCACGCAACAAAAAACCAGCGGCTGGGTGCCCCCGCGCGAGCAGGCGCATGGCGCGCTGGTCGAAGCCGTCGATGGCCAGTGGATCGCCCGCCTGCGGCTGGAAACCAAGTCCGTGCCGGGCGACGCCGTGCGCCGCAAGGTGGCCGACGAGGTGGCCCGCATCGAGCAGCAAAGCGGCCGCAAGCCCGGCAAGAAAGAGCTACGCGACCTGCGCGATGACGCCCTCATCGCCCTGCTGCCACAGGCCTTTCCGCGCCAGACGCAGGTCACGCTGTGGATAGACCCCGCCCAGCGCCTGCTGGTGCTGGACGCAGGCAGCCAGGGCAAGGCCGACGAGGTCATCACCAGCCTGGTGCGCGTGGCGGGGCAAGGCTTTGAGGTCAGCCTGCTGCAAACGGCCACCAGCCCGCAGGCCGCCATGGCCGCCTGGCTGGCCGACGAGACAGGCGATGCGCTGCCAGAGGCGTTTCACATCGAGCGCGAGTGCGAGCTGAAAGGCGGCGGCGAAGAGCCAGCCGTGGTCAAGTTCGCGCGCCATGCGCTGCAAACCGACGAAGTGCGCCAGCACATCCGCGAAGGCAAGCTGCCCACGCGCCTGGCGCTCGGCTGGCAAGGCCGCGTGGGCTTCACGCTCACGCAGGCGCTGCAACTGAAAAAAATCGCGTTTCAGGAAGGCGTGTTCGACGACGCCGGCCCCAAGCCCGCCGCCGACGAGCGCTTCGACGCAGACGTGGCCCTCGCCACCGGCGAGCTGGGCGCGCTGATTCCCGCCCTCATCGACGCGCTGGGCGGCGAAGTGGCCCCCGGCGCGCTGCCGGGCACGCCCCCCGCAGCTTCGGCAGGCGCGCCTTCGGGCTTCACCGCAGCGCCCACGCCCGGCACCATCGTGCCTGAAGAAGCCCCCGTGGCGGCAGACGATCCGCCGTTTTGAGCCGTGTGCGTGGCTGACGCAGGCAGGGCCATCGCACCCAGGTGATGAGGGGCAAAACCCGGGGCTGTCGCGGCACCCGTTGGCCCGCCAGATGCGGGCCCGTGGCCTCTAATAGCGGGCGTAGGTCGGAACCGCGCAGCGATTCCGACAATCGAGGGTTGATAGCTTCCCTGGCGTGCTCCCCAGTCGCGCGGCGGACAGCGGCTGGCATGGTCTGCGCGGTAGATTGCGTGGCATGAAAACCTTCGATTCTCTGGCCGCACTGGCTGCCTGCGCCGGGCAGGAAATCACCGTCACCGAGGGGTTCACGGTGACCCAGCAACACATCAACCAGTTTGCCGACGCCACAGGCGACCACCAGTGGATCCACGTCGATGCCGAGCGCGCCAAGGCCGGGCCGTTCGGCACCACCATTGCGCATGGCTATCTCACGCTGTCACTGCTGGCGGGGTTTTTCGACCGCAGCATCCGGGTGCAAGGCGTGCGCATGGGCATCAACTACGGGCTGAACAAGGTGCGCTTCATGGCCCCCGTGCCCGTGGGCAGCGTGCTGCGCGCCCGCGTGGCGCTGCTGGGCACCGAGCCGATCGAAGGCGGCATGCAGATCGCGTGGCAGGTCACCGTCGAGCGCGAGGGCAGTGACAAGCCCGTGTGCGTGGCCGAGCCGCTGTCGCGTTATTACGTTTGAGGTGACTGGCCCGCGTCAGCCGGGCCATCGTGTCAAAAAAAGCACGGTCTTTGCGCCCTCTCCCACCTGCGCTTGTCTCGTTGTAGGCTGGGTAGAGCGAAAGCGAAACCCGGCAAGTCGGCTCGCGAGAGCGCTGGGTTTCGCCTTCGGCTCTACCCAGCCTACAAGGCGAATACGCGCGATGAAGCGGGCGAGGGTCTGTGTGGTGAGGGCAGCGTGCTCGTCAACCGTCGCCTGTCGGAATCGCTGCGCGGTTCCGACCTACACGCACCATCGGGGCCGCCCGAGCCGGGGTTTCCCCGGCGACCAGCGGCGTCCTGACGCCTCCGGCGGCTCAGGGAGACGCGTCAAGCCAATCGCAGATGCCTTGCCACTGCTCGCGGTCGCGCGCCACGCGGGTGGGGGGCACGTCGAACACGGTGAGGCCGCGGGCGGCCAGTTGCACGTAGTTTTGCGTGGGGCGCAGCATGCCGAGCACGGGCAGGCCCAGCCCGCCGACGAACTGGCGCAGCTGGTCGGCGGCGATGGTGCGTTCGTCCACGCGCATGCCGACCAGGCCGATGTCGCAGCCGCTGGCGCTTTTCATGTCGGCCAGGTGGTCAACGAATTCGCGCGTGGCGTAGATGTCGAAGATGCTGGGTTGCAGCGGCACCAGCACCTTGTCGGCCAGGCGCAGCAGCTCCTTGAGTTTGGTGCCGTGCAGGCCGGCGGGGGTGTCGAGCACGACGTGGGTCGTGCCCTTGGGCGGGCGCACGATGAAGTCGCGCTGCACGTCCCAGGTGGCGATGGGCGCGGCGGCCTCGGGCCGCAGGCCCAGCCACAGGCGCGCAGACTGCTGCCGGTCCACGTCGCCCAGCATCACCGCGTGGCCCTGGCTGGCCCAGTAGCCCGCCACGTTGGTGGACAGCGTGGACTTTCCCACCCCGCCCTTGGGGTTGGCGATCACGACGATGGGCATTTTTTTCGTCTCCTCCTTCTGCCTGGCTGAAGATCAACCCGCGCGGCCCACGATGCTGGCGGTGGCGGCCAGCTCTTCGATGAGGGCAAGCGACATGCCGCCGCTGACCGCATAGGGGTTGAGTTCGGCGCGCTCCGAATACTTGAGCAGCACGCCGCTGTTGACCCGGTCGGCGTTGACCAGACCCATGGTCCAGCCGCCAAAGCGGCGCTCGGTGATCTCCTGGTAGTGCAAGAGCTGCACGTCCTGGTGGCGGGCGTCGCGCAAGATGGTGGCGTACAGCGCGTTGATGGCTGCGCGCCCGCCTTCGATGGCCTGCATGAACACGCCGTCGCCGTACACAAGGATGCCGGTCACGCCCTGCTCGTGGTTGTGCTGGCGCGCGGAGGCGAAGATGCTTTCGATGGCTTTGGGCGAGGCATCGACCGCGCGGCTGGCGTAGAGAAGTCGAACCAGCATGTCAGGCCTTTCGGGGGATGAGGGAAAGAAACTCGCGCCGCAGGTTCATGTCCTTGAGGAACACGCCGCGCATGACGGAGTTGATCATCTTGCTGTCCACGTCTTTCACGCCGCGCCAGGCCATGCAGTAGTGGGTGGCCTCCATCACCAGGGCCAGGCCATCGGGCTGGGTCTTGTTCTGGATGAGGTCGGCCAGCTGCACCACGGCTTCTTCCTGGATTTGCGGGCGACCCATGATCCACTCGGCCAGACGCGCGTATTTGGACAGGCCGATGACGTTGGTGTGCTCGTTGGGCATGACGCCGATCCACAGCTTGCCCATCACCGGGCAGAAATGGTGGCTGCACGCGCTGCGCACGGTGATGGGGCCGACGATCATCAGCTCGTTCAGGCGCTCGGCGTTGGGAAATTCGGTGATGGCGGGGCCGGGCACGTAGCGGCCCTTGAACACCTCGCTGACATACATCTTGGCCACGCGCCGGGCGGTGTCGCCGGTGTTGTGGTCGCCTGCGGTGTCGATCACCAGGCTGTCGAGCACGCCCTGCATCTTGTGCGTGACCTCGTCGAGCAGCGCCTCCAGCTCGCCCGGCTGGATGAAAGCGGCGATGTTGTCGTTGGCGTGAAAGCGCTGGCGCGCAGCGTGCAGGCGCTCGCGGATCTTGACGGACACGGGCGTGCCTTCGTCATCGGCAGACAGCGGCGAGGCAGGAAGATCTGGTTTCGGTTTCATGGTGTGCGGCGATGGTAGCAGCTATTTACATCAATCAAAAAAGCCGTTGGTGCAAGCAGGGCAAGCGCAAAAAGCTATGTTAAATATAGCAAATATGCTACCCGTGCGCAGGCTCTGCCTCAACGGGGCTGCGCCACCCGTAGGGCGGAACCCCGAAGGGATTCCGCCAACAGCGCCAGCGATCCCACCGACGCCTGCACGCGCCATTGCTTTTGGCGGGTGTTGTTGCATCACCGCCCCGCGGGCCGATCCAACGCTGCGTTTGTTTTCTACGTTGGGGGGATGGATGCGTCGCTGGCCGGGATGTGCGCCCGGCAGCGCACCTCCTTTTCTTTGCGCCGCC
>JAUNTQ010000162.1 GCA_030538605.1 Pseudomonadota bacterium | reverse complement strand
CGCCGCGCGCCAGCGCCTCGGCCACGGTGGCGGCAAAGGCGTGCGCCTGCGGGTGGATCTCGGTCACGTAGCCGTGCGTGCCGGGCACCTCGATGGGCGGGCGCAGGGGGGTCGGGCGATCGGCCCAGGTGAAGCGGGTGGCATCCGCACTCACACCCACGCCTCGCTCGTGCCACACGCCATCTGTGCGCGCCAGCAGCTTCACGGGCATGGCATCCAGCACTTCATTCCCCAGCACCACGCCGCGCAGGCGCTCGGGCAGCGCGCTGGCCCATTGCACGGTGTCGCCAAAGGCCGCCAGCCGCTGCTGCTGGCGTGCGCGCAAGGCGCCCGACACATCCACGATGGTGTAGCGCACCACGGGCTGGCCCAGGCGCTGCAACCCGGTCAACACGCCCTCGGCCAGCGCGCCCGATCCGGCACCAAACTCCCACACCTCATCCGTGCCCGTGGCCGCCAGGCTTTCGCCCACCTGCACGGCCAGCGCACGGGCAAACAGCGGCGACAGTTCGGGCGCGGTGACGAAGTCGCTGCCGTCGCGCGCCAGCGTGCCGAACTGGCGCGCGCCGCCCGCGTAATAGCCCAGGTGCGGCGCATACAGCGCCAGGTGCATGAAGCGGTCAAACGGCAGCCAGCCGCCCGCGCGGGCCACTTCCTGCGCGATCAGCGCGGGCAGCGTCGATGCGGTGGCGGCGGTGTTGTCAGGCATGGCGGCGATTTTGCGGCATGGCGTCATCATGGCGGCATGCGCGGGGCGGCCCATCGGCTACGCTCGCGCCATCGTCAGCCCGCCCCCCATGCATTGATGGACCTCGCCCACCAGTTCACCCTGGCCTTCGCGGCCTTCTTCGCCATCATGAATCCGCTGGCCGGCGTGCCGGTGTTCTTGAGCCTCACGGCGGGCGAAAACCGCGCCACCATGCGGCAGGTGGCGTTCAAGGGGCTGCTGTATGCCTTCGGCATCGTGCTGGCCTTCAGCGTGGCGGGCAAGCTCATCTTCGAGCTGTTCGGCATCACGCTGCCCGCGCTGCGCATCACCGGCGGCATTCTGATTTTCGTCATCGGCTTTCAGATGCTGCAAGGCCAGTCGTCCAGCGTGCACGCGCCCAGCCGCGCCGACCAGCAAGACGCCCGCGCCGCCGCGCTGTCGGTGGCCGTCACCCCGCTGGCCATGCCGCTGCTGGCCGGCCCCGGCACCATCGCCACGGCCATGAACCTCTCGGCCCACGGCGGGCTGATGGGCGCAGGCGTCAGCGTCGCGGCCTTCGGCATCCTGTGCGTCATCACCTATTTCGTCTTCATCCAGGGCCACGTGCTGGTGCGCCTGGTGGGCCAGAACGGCATGAACGCGCTGACCCGCATGATGGGCCTGATCCTGGCCGTCATCGGCATGCAGATGCTGATCTCGGGCATCCACGGCGCGTTTCATTTGCCAGCGGAGGCCGTGTCATGAGCGGCATGCCCACCGTCTTGGTCACCGGCGCTGGCCGCCGCCTGGGCCGCGCCATCGCCATCGCGCTGGCGCAAGCGGGCTGGCGCGTGGCGGTGCACTACCACCATTCGCGCGCAGACGCTATTGAAACAGAAGCTGCTTGCGCAATCTACACGGACGCTGCCGGCATTTTTGATGCCGATCTGTCTGACGAAGCCGCCGCCCGCGCCCTGCTGCCGCGCGTGGCGGCCGCGCTGGGCCACGTGGATGCCGTGGTCAACAGCGCCGCGCTGTTCGACTTTGACGACGCCGCCAGCTTTGGCCACGCGCGGCTCGATCGCCACCTGCACACCAACACCGCCGCGCCCGTGCTGCTGGCCCAGGCGCTGGCCGAACACCTGGCCGCCCGCAGCGCGCCCCCCGCCAGCGGCTGCGTGGTCAACCTGCTCGACCAGAAGCTGTTCAACCCCAACCCGGACTTCCTGAGCTACACCCTCAGCAAAGCCGCATTGCAAAGCGCCACCACGCTGCTGGCGCAGGCGCTGGCCCCCACCGTGCGCGTGGTCGGCGTGGCCCCGGGCCTGACGCTCACCAGCCACCTGCTGACCGACGAGCGCTTTGCCCAGCTGCACGCGCAAAGCCCGCTGGGCCGCTCGTCCACCCCCGAAGACGTGGCCGCCGCCGTGCTGTTCGCGCTGCAAAACCGCAGCCTCACCGGCAGCACGCTGCTGGTCGATGGCGGCCAGCACCTGATGCGTTTCGAGCGCGACTTTTCCATGATGAATGCGGCGCCAGCGCCCGCCAGTCAAGCACTGAAAGCTCCTGTTTTGGAAGCGACGCCACCTTCCGGCGGTCAAACGCTCACGCTCACCGGCCTGCGCTTCGACGCCCAGCTCGGCATCCTCGACCACGAAAAAGGCGCGCCCCAGCCCATCCAGGTGGATGCCGAGCTGAACCTGGGCCAGCAGCCCCTGCACCCGCGCGACGACGACATCACCCACGTGCTCGACTACCGCAAGGTGCGCCAGATCGTCATCGACGAATGCACCGCCTGCCACGTCAACCTGCTGGAGACGCTGATCGGCAAGCTGTGCGACCGCCTCATGCACCTGCCCGGCGTGCTGGGCGTGCGCGTGAAGATCACCAAGCTGGAGATTTTTGACGACTGTGAGGTGGCGATTCGGATGCAGGCGGGGCGGTGGTAGGGGCTTTGGGCGGCAAATCAAGCGATGTTTTGGAAGTTATGAGAATTTCATAACTTCCAAAACATCGCTATATTTCAGCCCATGGACGCCATTCGCAACCCTTTTTCCCCCGGCGCAGGCTCGCCGCCGCCCGAGCTGGCCGGGCGCGATGCGCTGCGCGAATCGGTGCAGGTGGCCTTGCAGCGCGCGCGCCTGGGCCGCCCGGCCAAGAGCGCCATCCTGCTGGGCCTGCGCGGCGTGGGCAAAACCGTGCTGCTCGACCGCATGCGCGCAGACGCCGAAGCCGCAGGCATCCACACCCTGCGGCTGGAAGCGCCCGAAGGCCGTTCGCTGCCCGCGCTGCTGGCCCCTCAGTTGCGCCAGGCCCTGCTGCGCCTGTCGCAGATCGAGCAGGCCAAGGCCGTGGCCGTGCGCGGGCTGCGCGCGCTGGCGGGCTTTGCCAGATCGCTCAAGTTGCGCTACGGTGACATCGAGGTCGGCGTCGATTACGACCCCGAACCCGGCCTGGCCGACAACGGCGATCTGGAGCACGACCTGCAGGCCCTGATCGAGCAGGCCGGGCAAGCCGCCAAGGCCGCCGGCACCGCGCTGGCCCTGTTCATCGACGAGCTGCAATACGTGCCCGAAGACCAGCTGGCCGCCCTCATCACCGCCTTGCACCGCGTGGCACAGCAGCAGTTGCCCGTGGTGATGGTGGGCGCTGGCCTGCCGCAACTGCGCGGGCAGATGGGCGATGCCAAGTCCTACGCCGAGCGGCTGTTCGACTTCCCCTTCATCGGCCCCCTGCCCGACGACGCGGCGCGCCAGGCCATCGAAAAACCGCTGGCCGACGAGGGCGCGGCCATCGAGCCGGAGGCGCTCGACGCCATCATCACCCTCACGCGCGGCTACGCCTTCTTCGTGCAAGCCTGGAGCAGCCAGGCCTGGCTGGCCGCCGCGCAAAGCCCCATCCGCACCGCCGACGTCGAGCGCGCCACGGTGCTCGCCCTGGCCTGGCTGGACGACGGTTTTTTCGGCGTGCGCTTTGACCGCTGCACCCCGCGCGAGCGCAAATACCTGCGCGCCATGGCCGAGCTGGGCGAAGGCCCGCACCGTTCGGGCGACATCGCCGACTGCCTGCGCGTCAAGGTCTCCTCGCTCGCGCCCACGCGCAGCACGCTCATCGCCAAAGGCATGGTCTGGAGCCCCGGCCACGGCAACACCGCCTTCACCGTGCCCATGTTCGACGCCTTCATGAAGCGCATCGTGCCGGGTGACGACTGGCGCTGACCTGCACGCCCGCCGCGCGCATACGACAATCGCCCCCATGAACGCCCCCCTCGACCACACCGTTTTGCACGCCGCCCGCGCCAAGGCCGAGCGCGAAAACCACAAGCTCGAAAAACGCCTGTGCCGCGAGGTGGGTCGCGCCATTGCCGACTTCAACATGATCGAAGAAGGCGACCGCGTGATGGTGTGCCTGTCGGGCGGCAAAGACAGCTACGGCCTGCTCGACGTGCTGATGAAGCTGCAGGCGCGCGCGCCCGTGCGCTTCGAGCTGGTGGCCGTCAACCTCGACCAGAAGCAGCCCGGCTTTCCGGCCGAGGTGCTGCCCAACTATCTGCGGAGCTTAAGCATCGAGCACCACATCGAAACGCAAGACACCTACAGCATCGTCAAGGCCAAGATCCCCGAAGGCAAAACCACCTGCAGCCTGTGCTCGCGCCTGCGCCGGGGCATCCTCTACAGCGTGGCGCGGCGCCTGAAGTGCAACAAGATCGCCCTGGGCCACCACCGCGACGACATGCTGCAAACCTTCTTCCTCAACATGTTCTTCGGCGGCAAGCT
>JAUNTQ010000161.1 GCA_030538605.1 Pseudomonadota bacterium | reverse complement strand
ACCAGCAGCGGCCCCAGCCACAGCCCGCGCAGCGTGATGAAGCCCGCATACGCCACCGCCGCATAGGCCACCAGCCCCAGCGTGTGCGGCAACTTGAACAGCGCCAGCAGCCCCTTAAGCGTCGTCCATGGCGTGACGCGCGGCGCATCGGCGGGGGCCGGGGGCATGGGCGGCTCGCGCACCAGCCACCAGATCGCGCCCCAGGCCAGCGCCGCGCACACGGCCAGCACGCCAAAGCCCCTGCGCCACGAACTCGCCTCGATCAGCCAGGCCAGCGGCGTGGCCGTGGCCAGCACGCCCACGCCGCTGATGCTCATCACCAGGCCCGACACCGCCGTGAACCGCTGCGCGCTGAAATGCCGGCCGATGAACACCGTGCACACCAGAAACGCCGGCGCGCAGCCGGTGCCGATCAGCACCTGCCCCAGCATCAGCTCCGCATAGCTGCCCGCCTGCGCCGACACCAGCGCGCCGGCCACCGCCATCGGAAACGCCAGCAAGATGGTGCGGCGCACGCCATACAGATCAAGCGACACGCCCATCGCCAGCTGCATCACGCCAAACGAAAAATGAAACGCGGCCGCCCACAGCCCCAGCTGCTGCGGCGACAGCGCCAGCTCGCCCGCCAGCGGCGGCCCCATGATGGCCGCCACGGTGCGAAACGCCTGGCTGAGCGCGAACCCGCAGGTCAGCGCCAGCAGCATGGCCCAGGCCAGGCGGGGCGGCAAAGCCCCCTCATTGGGGGGCGTGGCAGAGGCGGTCATGCGGTAGTGTCGCGCACACGCTTCACCGGATTCCAAGGCCGCTGTCACCCAGTGGCGGGCGGGTGAGCGAGCCGCGATTCTTGACCACAGCGCACGCGCGCGGGCAAGCCCCCTTTGCACGAAAGACCGAAATGAAAAAACAGGGAATTGACAGACAGGCGCGCCGGGTGCTGCGCACCGCCATTGCGCTGGCCGCAGCAGGTGCCGTGCACATGGCCCACGCGCAGTCGGTGCTGGTGTGCGCCCCTGACGCCACAGAAGCCAGCCTGACGCTGAGCACGGGTGAGGCGCAATGGACGTTCACCGAAAAAGGCGCGCCAGACGCGTTTGGCCACCCGGCCGATCCGCCCAGCGGCACGGCGAGTGTCATCGCCGCTCACCCGGGCTGGGCGGCCGTGTTGCCCGCAGACGTGCGCTGGATCGGCAAGCGCGAGATAGGCGGCCTGCCCAACGCGGCCATGGTCAACCCCAGCCTGATCGACTTTGAAACCAGCTTCAGCGTGGGCGCGCGGGTGGACACCGCCACGCTGCGCATCGACTACGGCATGGCGGTGGACGACCACGTCCTGGCGTTCAACGTGAACGGCGTGGACACGGGCGCACGCTTGTCAGGCAGTGCAAGCTACGTCTCCTTTCCCTCTTTCGACCCCGCGCCGGCCACGCGCTACGACCTGTTGGTCGAGGTGCGCAATGGGCCGATGCCGCCCTATGCGCCCGGCGCGCGCCGCTGGATGCCCTACGGCCTGGCCGCAGGCGTGCAGGTCACGGCGCAATGCCTGCCCGCGCCCGCCAGCGTGCAAGCCGTGCCCGGCAACGCGCCGTGGGCGCTGGCGGGGCTCACCGGCCTGATCGGCTGGCTGGCGCTGCGCGCCCGTCGCAGGTGAGGCTGACCACGCGCCACAGCGCTGGGTTCAGTGCTGATGCCCGTGCGCGCCATGCACATGGCCATGGGCCAGCTCTTGCGCCGTCGCGGGGCGAATGGCCTTGACGGTGGCGGCAAAGCGGATCGCCCGCCCGGCCAGTGCATGGTTGCCATCCAGGTGCACTTCGGGGCCCTTGATCTTGACCACGTTGTAGACCACCGCGCCGCCCGTAGGGCCCGCGCCCTGCACCTGGCCGCCGACCTTTACGCCGGGCGGAAATTCGGTTTTGGGGATGGTGCGCATCAGTGTCTCGTCGCGCTCGCCAAAGGCTTCGGCGGGCGTCAGGTCGACGCTGATGCGGTGGCCCACGGCCTGGCCGTCGAGCGCGGCCTCGGCCTTGTCGAACAGGTTGCCGTGCCCGCCGTGCAGATAGGCGGTGGTGCCGCTGTCCAGCGGCTGGCCGGTTTGCGGGTCGGTCATCTTGTAGGCGATGGTGACGGCGGCGTCTTGGGTGATGGTGCTCATGGTGTGTCGGGCTGATGGAGATTGAATTCCCACGGATTGACCAGGCGCACGCCGGTGCCCGCGAAGTCGGCCACGTTGCGGGTGACGACGGTGAAGCCGTGTTCGAGCGCGGTGGCGGCGATCATGCCGTCGCGTTCGCTGCGGGGGTTGGGCACGTGCAAGGCGGCGCACAGCAGCGCGGCGGCCTCGCCAAACGGGAGGATGCGCGCGGCATAGCTGACGCGCAGGCCTTCGAACCACGCGCGCAGCGCACTGCCTTGGGGCGGCGTCTTGCGCTCCAGCCGCACGATGCCGCGCTGCAGCTCAAGAATGCTGATGGATGACACATGCATCAAGTCGTCGTCAAGCGCTGCGGCCCAGGCGAGCACGCCTGCATGGGCATTCGACTTCCCCGGTCGCAGCTCGGACAGGACGTTGGTGTCCAGCAGATACATGGTCAGTCGTTTTCGAAATCGGGCACGTGCAGCACCACGTCGTCCAGGCGCGGCGGCTCGAAGTCGATATCCGAGGTGTCCGGCAGGCTCTGCATCACCTCCAGCAGCGTGCGCGGCTTGGCACCGCCGCGCTTGAGGCGGTGATATTCCTCGATGGTGACAAGCGCAAACGCCGGCGCGCCCCGGTCGGTGATGAACACCGGCCCATGGGCCGCCGCGCGCTTGGCCGCGGCCACGTCGCGGGTGAATTCGCGGCTGGAGTAGGTGGTGATGGGGGCTGCCAGCTTGGCGGCGGGGATGGGGGCGTTCATGGCGCGTCTCCTTCCGAAAAAGATGCTTGCTTGTATGTTAAAGCACCCGCCATCCGCGCGCAGCCGTCAGCTCAGGTGCCCGCCCACAATCCCCGCCAGCTTGAACATGCCCACGCTGTCTGCGCCGCCAAAGATGGGTTTGAGCTTGGCGTCGGCGACGATGGTGCGTTTGTCTTTCGGGTCTTGCAGCTTGTTCGCCTTGATGTAGTCCCACAGCAGCTTCATCACTTCGCCACGGCCAAAGGGGCCTGCGCCGATGACGGCGGCCAGCGCGGGGCTGGGTTGGAGGTTGCCAGCGCGCGGGGTTTTTTCGGCCTTGGCAGCGGCTTTTTTGGCGGGGGCTTTTTTGGTTGCGGTTTTTTTTGCAGTGGTTTTTTTGGCTGCAGCGCTTGACCCGCCTGCGCTGGCAGCTCCTGATTTTACAGCAGCCGATGCGCGCGCCGGGTATTTGCGGCCACCCTCGCGCGGCTCGAACTCGAAGATCACCTTGCCTTCGTCGGCGCTCCAGGTCAGGCGGGCCTTGAAGGGGCGGCGCGTGCGGTTGCTGATGAACTTGTCCAGCTCGTCGGTCTTGCCGCCTTGCAGCAGCTTCTTCATCTGCTCGGGCTCCACGGGCTGCTGCAGGATGATCTGGCCGCTCTTGAAGTCGCAGCTGGGCACGGGCTGCGCCTCGGTCGGCACCGACTTTTCGCACACGTAGCTTTTGCCAAAGGCTTTGACGGGCGCGCCGCACTTGGGGCAGGGGCCCAGGTTGGCCTCGGCCGACAAATCGACGATCTCGCCCGTTTCGGCGGCCTTGGCGTCGTCGCCAAAGTCGAATTCGAGCTTGAAGTTGCCGCCTTCCTCGTCGCGCACCAGCGCCAGCTCGGCCACGAAGGGCCAGCCGGCTTTGCTGCGAAAGCCTTCCAGCGGGCCGATCTGGCGGTCGCGCAAAAAGGCTTCGGCCTCGTCGATGGCAAAGGTGCGGCCTGCGGGCGTTTTGGTGAACGAGAAGCCGCAGGCGCCCGCGCCGTCGCCCGCCGCGCCGGTGCAGGCAAAGCGGCGGTAGTTTTCTTTCACCACGCCGCCGCAGTGCGGGCAGGGCGTGGCCAGCGTGGCGTAGTCGCCGGGCACGGTGTCGCGGTCGAACTCCTTGGCCTTGCGCACGATGCGCTCGGTCATGGCGGCAATCTCGCGCATGAAGGCATCGCGCGAGAGCTGGCCTTTTTCCATCTGCGCGAGCTTGTATTCCCAGTCGCCCGTCAGCGCGGGTTTGCTGAGTTCTTCCACCTGCAGGCCGCGCAGCAGCGTCATCAGCTGAAACGCCTTGGCAGTGGGGATCAGCTCGCGGCCTTCGCGCAGCATGTATTTTTCGGTCAGCAGCCCTTCGATGATGGCGGCGCGCGTGGCGGGCGTGCCCAGGCCTTTTTCCTGCATGGCCTCGCGCAGCTCGTCGTCTTCGATCCACTTGCCCGCGCCTTCCATCGCGCCCAGCAGCGTGGCTTCGGAATAGCGCGCGGGCGGCTTGGTGCGCAGCGCCTTGGGCTCGACGTGCTCGGCGCGCACCAGCTCGCCGGGCTGCACGGGCACCAG
>JAUNTQ010000160.1 GCA_030538605.1 Pseudomonadota bacterium | reverse complement strand
CGTGCGCGAAACGCGCGACTTCAAACTCAAGCGCCAGCGCGGGGAAATTGACTGAACGCTGGCCAGCGCAGGTGCAGGCACCCAGCCTGCGGCGCTACGGCGCTACGGCGCTGGTAATGGGCATATACCCCCATACACCCTACCCGCCAGCGCCCGCCAGACAAGCGCTGACGGCGTATACCCCCCCATGATGCAATGCACCGGCGCCAAACCAGCAGGGGCCCAGGCCGCCACACGCCGCGCGGTCATATGCACATGACGGATATGTCGTTGGCCGGGCGCGGCGCGGCCTTTATGCTCGCGGGTTTTCCCTGATTCTTCAAGAAAAGGAACCCGTATGTCTTTTGCTACCCGCCGCGCCCTGCTCAGCCTGGCTGCCGCCGCTGCCATGGGCGCTGCCGCCCTGCCCGCCCACGCGCAAACCGTGCTGAAAATCGGCGCCAGCGCCGTGCCGCACGCCGAGCTGCTCAACCACGTCAAGCCCCGGCTCAAGGCCGAAGGCGTGGATCTGCAAATCGTCGAATTCAGCGACTACGTGCAGCCCAACCTGGCCGTGCAGGACAAGCAGCTGGACGCCAACTTCTTCCAGCACACGCCCTACCTGAACAACTTCAATCGGGACCGCAAGACCAGCCTGCAGGTGGTGCCCCACGGCGACATCCACGTCGAGCCCTTTGGCGTGTATTCGCGCAAGGTCAAGGCGCTGAAAGACGTGAAAAACGGCGCCACCGTGGCCATCCCCAACGACCCCAGCAACGGCGGGCGCGCCCTGCTGCTGCTGCAAAGCGCGGGGCTGATTCAGCTCAAAGACCCCAAGAACCTGGCCGCCACGCCGCTGGACGTGAGCGCCAACCCCAAGAAGCTGCGCTTTCGCGAACTCGAAGCCGCCCAGTTGCCCCGCGCGCTGGACGACGTTGACCTGGCCCTCATCAACACCAACTACGCGCTGCAGGCCAGGCTGAACCCGCTCACCGACGCGCTGCTGCTGGAAGACAGACAGTCGCCCTACGTCAACGTCATCGTCAGCCGCGCCGACAACGCACCAAGCCCGGCCATCGCCAAGCTCACGGCCGCGCTGCGCACGCCCGAGGTCAAGCAATTCATCCTGGACAAGTACAAGGGCGCGGTGGTGCCGGCGTTCTGAAGGAACGGGCCCCGGCCTCAGCCGGCGACGTACGGCGCCTCGGGAACCGGCGTGTGAAAGCTGGCGTTGAGCATGTTCCAGGCGCGAATGGTGCCAACGACAAACGTCAGTTCGGCCATGGCGCCATCGCTGAAGTGCTGCCGTGCAAGCGCAAAGTCGGCGTCGCTCGGCGCGCGTTGCGGCAGGGCATTGACGGCTTCCGCCCAGTTGAGCGCGGCGCGCTCGGCATCGCTGAAAAAGCGCGCGGCTTCCCGCCACCCGGCCACCGCATTGATGTGCCGCGGATCCATGCCCTGCCTGACCAGGTCCGCCCAGTGCATGTCGATGCAGAACGCGCAGCCGTTGATCTGGCTGATGCGCAGGTTCACCAGCTCCTTCAGCCGCCTGTCCAGCGTGGCGCCGGCGGCGAACGAGGCCTGAGCGAGCGCCTTGGCGGCCTTGGGTGCCAGCGCGTGGTAGTCGAGTCGTTGGTGTGGCATCTTGGCTTCCTTCGTGGTGAAAAATGAATGGGATCAACGCCCTGGCGGGCACGGGCGTCAGCGCGTGCCCCATCGGCGGGCCAGCGCAGGTGCCGGTCATGCCCGCATGGCACGGGCATTCGCACGCCACGTCACGGTCGCGGTCATCACCAAGGCTGCCGCCGTGACCCAGACGGCAGCCGCGGGCCAGCCATGCCTGTCTACCGCGCTGCCCACGATCACAGGCCCCAGCACCAGCCCCAGGTTGCTGCCCTGCATGAGCAGCCCTGCGGCCATCGCCGCCTGGGCCGATGTGGACGTCACGGCGGGAATGGCCGACAGCAAGCTGGCCGGTATCAACCCGCCCACGGCAGAGAACACGAGGCACAGCGCCAATGTCGGCATCGGCCCCAGCACCGGCAGAAAAATGCCCAGCGCGCACCCGCCCATCACGACGGCGGCCCACAGCCCCAGCACCTGCCGCGAGACCCGTTTCAGCAGCCACGCAGCGGCCAGATTGCCCACCACGTTGACGGCGCTGACCGCCGCCGCGAGCAGACCGATGGCCGCCGGGCTCACCTGCATGCGTTGCTGCAGCAGCACGGGCAAGAAGGAAAAGAGCGCAAAAAACATCAGGCTGTAGAGCATGAAGGTCGCCGCCATGGCCAGCGCCGCTGACCGCCCGATCTCGCCCCAACCGGCGCGCCGCTCCCGCACCGTGCACCAGGCAGGCCGACTCGGCACCACCCGCATGGCCACCACCGCCACCAGGCCAGCGACAACGGCCATGGCGAGCCAAAGGCTGCGCCAGTGGCCGAACCACGGCCCCGTGAGCATCGCCAAGGCCATGCCGGCCGGCATGAAGCAGCTCCACAGCACCAGCGCGCTGCGCTGATCGTCGCGGCGCGCGATGCGCCCGATCAGCGTGGGCCCAGCCACGGTGATGAGCAAGAAGCCCAGGCCTTCCAACACCCGGGAAGCCATGAGCACCGCAAAGCTGTCGGTCGGCAGCGCGATCGCGGCACCTGACGCCGTGGCGACGAGGCCTGCGAGCAGCATGCGCTTGTCGCCCGCCCGGGCCACCACTGAGCCCGCAACCACGCCGCCCAGCGCGCCCAGCACGGCGAAGGTGGCACCCAGGCCGCCCAGCATGGCCAGGCTCCAACCCAGCTCGGCCTGCAACTGTGGCGCGGCAATGGCCACCTTGCCCAGGTGACAGGAAGACACCACCCCCGCGGCGACGACGGCCCACACGGCCCGCCAGTCGGTGCGCACGCCACGCCAAGACGCGCCGCCGTTCATGCCGCCTCCGGCGGCATCGACGCCAGCGCACATGCCACGCGCGCCACGTGCGCGCCCTGATAGCGCGCAGCCTCGCGCTCGTTGCGGCTGGGCTGGCGGTCACCGCCCTGGCCATCATCGGCCAGCGTGGCGGCGCCGTAGGGCGATCCGCCCGTGATCTCGTCCATGCGCAACTGGCCCTTGAACGCATAGGGCAGGCCCACCACCACCATGCCCAGGTGCATGAGAACGATGTGCACCGAGAGGATGGTCGACTCCTGACCGCCGTGCTGGCTGCCCGTGGACGTGAAGACGCTCCCGACCTTGCCCACCAGCGCGTCCCTGGCCCACAAGCCGCCGGCCTGGTCGAGAAAGTTCTTCATCTGCGCGGCCATATTGCCAAAGCGCGTGGGCGTGCCCAGGACGATGGCGTCGTACTGGGGCAGCTCCTCCACGGTGGCCACGGGGGTGCCTGGCGTCGGCTTGTAGCCTGCCCTGGTGGCCACGGCCTGCGGCACCAGTTCGGGAACCCGTTTCAACACCGCGTGCGCACCGGCACTGCGCACGCCCTCGGCCACTGCGGCGGCCATGGTCTCGGTGTGGCCGTGGGAGGAGTAGCAAAGAACCAGAACCTTGGTCATGTCGCAGCAGCCTTTCGGGTGGGAATGGCGATGAGTATCTGCCGCCAACATGATCTACGTAAGCCATAAAATATTCACCATCTTGATCCATGAAACAGATCAATGCTGGACGCACTCACCCTCGATCAGATGCGCATGTTCGTCACCGTCGCCGAGGCGGGCAGCTTCCGCTCGGGCGCGGCGCGCCTGCTGCGCGCGCAGTCGGCCGTGAGCCACGCCATCGCCAATCTCGAACACCATCTGGACGTCAGCCTTTTCGACAGAAGCGGGCACCGGCCCCGGCTCACGCAGGCCGGCCTGGCGCTGCTGGAAGACGCCCGCGCCGTGCTGCTGAAGGTGGATGTCATGCGCGCCCGCGCCCGCGGCCTGGGCGAAGGCGTGGAAACGCAGCTGTCGCTGGTGGTGGACACGCTCTACCCGCTGCCCCTGGTAGCCACCGCGCTCAAGCGCCTGCGCGACGAACTGCCCCTGGTGCGCCTGCGCCTGGCCGCCCTGCCCCTGGGGGCGCCGCTGCAGGCGCTGCGTGACGAGCGCTGCGACCTGGCCATCATGGTCGGGGAAGACTTTCGGGATCCACGCATCGAGACCGAAGCCCTGCAGCAGGTGCCCATCGTGGCCGTGGCCGCCGCCAACCATGCGCTGGCACGGCGGCGCGGCGCGCTGACCAGCACGGCGCTGGCCGATCATTTGCAGATCGTGCTGGAAGATCCCACGCCACTTTCCGAGGGGCGCGACTTCGGCGTGCTGTCGCCTCAAACCCTGCGGGTGGGATCGCAGGACGCCAAGCGCGCCCTGATCCTGGGCGGTGTGGGCTGGGGCCGCCTGCCCCGGTGGACCGTGGAGCGCGAACTGGCAGACAAACAGCTGGTGCCGCTGGCCGCCCCCGCGCTCGGCCCCCTGGGCATGGCCCTTGCACCCACCTACCTGGCCCACCGAACCGACCGGGCGCTGGGCGTGGCAGCGCAGGCACTGCGGCATGCCTTGCACCAGCTCACCGCACCGCC
>JAUNTQ010000032.1 GCA_030538605.1 Pseudomonadota bacterium | reverse complement strand
CGAGCGGGCGCTCCAGCACGGCGTCGCGGGCGAGTTCGACCGCGGGGACGTCGGCGGGCGCGCTGCCGGACGCGGCCAGCGGGGTGGCCAGGCCGTGGTGCAGGCGCCAGACGCTGGTGTGGCCGCCCGGCCCGGTGCGGCGCACGGCGGTGGCGGGGGCCAGCGCGCGGATGCCGGGCAGCGACAGCAGCAGCGCACCGGCGGCGCGCCACTGGGCGGGCCAGCGGGCAAGGTCAAGGCCGAACAGGCGCGTTTGACTGGGGGACGAGGCGGCCATGAAAGGGGTGCGGGTGGAACAAGGCGCGTGCCGGTCAGGACGCGGTGGTGACGATGTGCCTGCTCTGGCGCAGGCCGCGCCACGGCAGGCCGCGCGTGGCACCGGGCTCCAGTGCCACGTCGCGGGTCAAAAGCAGTATTTTGCCTGCCTGCAGGGGCACGCTGGCTTGCAGGCGGTACAGCAGGCCGCCGCCTGCGCGCGCAGCGGCAAAGCGGGGGTCGAGAAAGCTGGCGTCGCCGCCCGGCTGGCCGCTGTCGCGCTGGGCGATGTATTGCGCCACCTGCGCGCTGTTGCCGCCCGAGAGGGCGAGCAGCACGCCGGGCGGCGCGGCGGCGGGGTTGATCTGGCTGCCGCCGGGCAAATCGGCACTGACCAAAGGGGCGATGCGGGCGTAGACGGCGTAGTCCATGCCGGGCACGAGCAGCAGGTCTTCGGGCGATTCGATGCGGGCGGGCTGGCTGGCGGCGGCGGCGGCGGTGGGGTCGATGGACGGGGGGGTGTCGCGCCATTGCACGATGGCCACGGCCAGCGTCTGTGCCTGGGCCGCAGGCAGGCCGCCGGCCGATTGCAAGAGCGTGGCGAACAGGTGCGCGTCGGCACCGTTGAGGGCGATCAGGCCGTCGAGCGGGGCGATGTCCACCGCCACTTCAACGCCCTGATACGCCACCTGCACGCGCTGGGCGGCGGCGGGGCGCGTGGGCTCGGCAAGGAGCGCTTGCAGGGCGAGCTGGATGGCGGCGTCGCCCACGGCCTGGCCGCTGGCGGCGTCGCGCTGGGTGGCGGCGACGTGGATCTGCACGCGCGTGGTGGCCGACAGGCCCATGACCATGAGGCTGAGGGCGGCGACGATCCACAGCACGGCGATGAGGGCCATGCCGCGCGGGGCGGCTGGCAGGGCATGTGTGCGCGCGCTCACTACCTGCCTCCGCCAAAGGTGGCGCGCATGGCACCGGGGTCGGTCAAATAATTGGCGCCGACGGCCAGCAGCATGGGCGGCCAGGCGGGCGCGGGGCCGGTGACGTCGATGCGCACAGCATCGGGCAGGCGCGGGGGCTGGCCGGGCTGGCCGGCCTGGGCATCGGCACCTGCCGGGGGCCAGGCGTTGAGCCACTGGCCGGTGCGCGGGTCGCGGTAGGCCAGGGCGGTGCTGAAGGCGGCATCGGCTGGCGCGGCGGCGATGGCCTGGGCGCTGGCGCTGGCCCATTGGTCGAAGGTGGGTGCGCCGTTCCAGGGGGCGAAGCGCAGCACCCAGCGGGGCTGGCCGTTCACCGGCTCCACGGCCAGGCGCATGTAGTGGCGCCCGCCGCTGCCGTAGCGCGCGGGCATGACGCCGACCCAGCGCAGCGTTTGCTCGTCACCCATGAAGAAGGGCACCTCAGGCCCGGCGCCCACCTGCGTGGGGCGGAAGGTGCGGCCCGAGACGTGGCCGAGCACCTGGCGCAGCAGGTCGTGGGCGAGGCGGTAGTCTTCGCCCGCTTCGATGCGCTGGTCCACCCGCGTTTCGGTCTGGCCCATGGCGCGCAGCGCGCCGGTGAGCGCGAGCATGAGCAGCGACAGCAGCACGAGGGCGATCAGCACCTCGATGAGGGTAAAGCCCCGCGACGCGGCTGGGCGGGTGCGCTGAAGGGATGTCATCGCGTGGCACTAGGCTCTGGTAGACGTTCAGGGCGCAGGCTGGCCAGGGTGAATTCGCGCAGGGCATCGCCATCGGGCCATTGCACGCGCACCACGACTTCGTGCAGGCGCGGGGCCTGGGGGGCCACTTCGGCGGGGGTGGGATAGGGGCTGGACGCGATCGTCCACGCATAGCCGTTGGCCTGCGCGCTTTCGTGAATGCCTTCGGGCGGCACGCCGGGCAGGGTGGCCAGCAGCGAATCGGCCAGCAGCATGGCGCGCTCTTGCCCTTCCAGCTGGCCGATGTGGCGCGCGCTGCCGCCCATGACGTTGTAGATGAGGCCCAGCGACATGGCCATGATGGCGAAGGCGACCAGGATTTCCAGCAGCGAGAAGCCGCGTTGACGAAGCGCAAGCTGCTTCATGGCTGCACCGGCTCCTGCTCGACGCGGCCGGAGAACCAGTCCACCCGCAGGCGCACGCCGTCGCCCGAGGGGCGCACGATGTCGAGGCTGCCGCCCGTGGCACCGCCGCGCGGCAGAAAGCGGATGGCCAGGCTGCCGTCGTCCGCCGTTTCCTGCGCGGCCATCACGGCGTGCAGCGCCAGCGGCTCGGGCACGTGGTGCTGGGTGCCGCCTTCCACGCCGAAGCTGCGGGCCTGCGGGTTGACGGCAAAGCGCACCTCCGTGCCGCTGCTTTGCGCCTGCTGGCGCGCCTGACGCATGCCGGTGAGGGCGGCGCGCACGGTGTCGCGGTATTGCGCCGATTCGTGCAGACGGTTGAAGGCGATGGGCACCAGCGCGACCAGCAGCGCGAGCAGGGCGAAGACGACGAGCAGCTCGATGAGGGTGAAGCCGCTGGCTTTCAGTGGCCTGCGGCGTTGGCCCTCGGATGGGGCTGGCGTGCGTGCGCATCGCGCTGCGCCAGAGGTTTCTTGCCCCCTCCCCCGCTGGGGGAGGGTTGGGGTGGGGGCTGACCACGGTGGATGCGCCGAGGTGGTCTGCCCCCATCCCAGCCTTCCCCCAACGGGGGAAGGGGCCAAAACCCGGCCCCGCAGGCTGGGCAGAGCCGAAGGCGAAACCCAGCGTTCTTGCGGGCCGGTTGGCTGGGTTTCGTTTCGCTCTACCCAGCCTGCAAGGATGTGTGCGTGCACAAGCCCGGGATTCAAACAAATGATAGCTTCTTGCGTACGTTTTAATTGAATTTCAGACACTTTTATACCTGAAATCGTTATACAACGCACGCAAGCAGCTACTTTTTTAATTGATCTGCAACAGCAGGCTGCTTACTGCTTGTTGCGCACGTCGGCGTTTTCGCCGTCGCCGCCGGGGGCGTTGTCGGCACCCAGGGAGAGGATTTCAACGCCGCCGGCGGGGCCGGGGTTGGCGTAGCGATAGGGGTTGCCCCAGGGGTCGTTGGGCAGGCCGCCGCGCAGGTAGGGGCCGTTCCAGCCGTTGACCGCGCCGGGGCGCGTGACCAGCGCGGGCAGGCCTTCGGCGTTGGTGGGGTAGCGGCCAGTGTCGAGCTTGAACAGCTCCAGCGCCTTGTCGATGTCGGCGATCTGGATGGCGGCGGTTTTGCTCTTGGCACCGCCCAGCTGGTTCATCACCGCCGGGCCGACCAGGCCGGCCAGCAGGGCGATGATGGCGATGACGACCAGCATCTCGATCAGCGTGAAGCCGCGCGCGGCGCGCTGCATCTGGCGGCGGATGAATCGGTTCATGAAACGGTTCCTTTCAGGATGGGATGACGGATGACCGCGCTCTGGCGAGCGCATGACAAATGACAAAAAGCAGATACCACCGGTGATGCGCTTTTCATTTGTCATTTGTCATGGCGCGCAGCGCCGGTCATGGAGCGAAGCCATGGGCACCTTCACCCCGCCAGATCATTGATCGACAGGATGCCGAGCAGGATGGAGATGATGATGGCGGCGATCAGCACGCCGAGCAGCAGGATGAGGATGGGCTCCAGCAGGGTGAGGGCGCGTTTGATGCCGGTTTCGACTTCACGGTCGAGCACGTCGGACAGCTCCAGCATCATGGGGCCGATGCGCCCGGTTTCTTCGCCGACTCTGACCAGGTTGATGGCCAAAGGTTCAAACACCTGCGCGTCCTGCATGGCGCGGGTGATGCGCACGCCCTCTTTCACCTGCGGGGCCATCCTGGCCAGCGGCGCGCGCAGCTTGCCGTTGCCCACGGTTTCGGTGGCGATGTGCAGCGCGGTGAGCAGCGGCACGCCGTTGCCCAGCAGGGTGCCGAGCGAGCGGGTGAACAGCGTCAGCTCGTATTTGTAGAGCAGGCCGCCGATGATGGGCAGGCGCAGCGCGCGGCTTTGCCACCAGGCGCGGCCCGCGGGCGAGCGCAGCCAGCGCAGCCCCAGCCAGCCGACGAGCACGGCGGCCATGGCCAGCACCAGCCCGTATTGCTTGAAGCCCTGGCCCAGCAGCATGACCACGCGCGTGGGCAGGGGCAGCGCGTCGCCCATGTCGTGGAACAGGCGCTCGAACTGCGGCACCACGAAGCCCAGCATGCCCACCAGCGACAGCAGGGCCACGCCCAGCAGGATGGCGGGGTAGATGGTGGCCGAGACCACGCTTTCGCGCAGCGCGCGCAGGCGGTTCATGTGCGCGACCAGGCGTTCGAGCACTTGCGACATCTGGCCGCTGGCTTCGCCCGAGCGCACCATGTTGACGTAGAAGTCGCCAAACAGATCGCGCCGCGTGGTCAGCGCGCGGCTGAAGGGCGCGCCGCCCTTGACGTCTTCCAGAATGCCCTCGACCAGCGCCTTGACGCTGGGCTTGGCGCTCATCTCTGCCAGCACGCGCAAGGCGTTGTCCAGCGCCAGACCGGCGCGCAGCATGATGGACAGCTCGGTGGTCAGCGCCAGCACGTCGGCCTGGGTGACGGGGCCGCGCAGCACGCGGCGGCGGGCGCGCCCGGGCAGGCCGGGGGCGCCTGCGGCGGGCGCGGCGGCGGCGTCTTCGACGCGGATGGGGGTCAGGCCGCGCTCGCGCAGCTGGCGCAGCACGGCGTCGGTGGCGGCGGCCTCGGTGCGGCCTTCGACCATCTGCCCGTCGGCAGCGGCGGCGCGCCAGGAGAAGTCAGGCATCAGGCTTCACCGCTGCCGTCGCTGCCACCGCTGTCATCTTCGGCGCTGTCTTGCGTGACGCGCAGCACTTCGTCCAGGCTGGTCACGCCGGCGGCCACCTTGCGCAGGCCGTCGTCATACAGCGTGTACATGCCGCGCTGCACGGCCAGCGTTTGCAGGGCGCTGGCGTCCTTGCCTTGCAGGATGGCGCTGCGCATGGCTTCGTCGATGACCAGCAGCTCGTGAATGCCGGTGCGGCCCTGGTAGCCGGTGCCGCGGCAGTGCTCGCAGCCCACGGCCTCGTACAGCGTGGCACCGGGCTGCACGAAGCGGGCCAGGCCCGAGCTTTGCAGCAGCGCGGGGTCGGGCTGCACGGGCGTCTTGCAGTGACTGCACAGGCGGCGCACCAGGCGCTGGGCCAGCACGCCGTTGACGGTGGAGGTGATGAGGTAGCTCTCCACCCCCATGTCCTGCATGCGCACCACGGCGCTGGCGGCGGTGTTGGTGTGCAGGGTGGACAGCACCAGGTGGCCGGTGAGCGAGGACTGCACGGCGATCTGCGCGGTTTCGCCGTCGCGCATCTCGCCGATCATGATGATGTCGGGGTCTTGCCGCAGGATGGAGCGCAGGGCGTTGGCGAACGTGAGGTTGATCTGCGCGTGTACCTGGATCTGGTTGATGCCTTCGAGCTGGTATTCGACCGGGTCTTCGACGGTGATGATCTTCTGCGTGGCCGAGTCGAGCTTGGCCAGCGCCGCGTAAAGCGTGGTGGTCTTGCCGCTGCCAGTGGGGCCGGTGACGAGCAGGATGCCGTGCGGGCGGGCGATGAGCTGGTTGAAGCGCACCAGCGTGTCTTTCGCGAAGCCCATGTCCTCCAGGCTGAAGCGCACGCTGGCGCGGTCGAGCACGCGCATGACCACGCTTTCGCCGTGTACGGTGGGCACGGTGGACACGCGCAAGTCCAGCTCGCGGCCTTTCACGCGGGTCTTGATGCGGCCGTCCTGCGGCAGGCGGCGCTCGGCAATGTCCAGGTGCGCCAGCAGCTTGACGCGCGAGCTGACGGCAGCGCCCTGCGCGGCGGGCACGTTGTCGCCCGCCAGCAGCACGCCGTCGACGCGGTAGCGCACGTGCAGGCCGTCGTCGAACGGCTCCAGGTGAATGTCGGACGCGCGCAGCTCGATCACGCGGGCGATGATGGCGTTGACCAGGCGGATGACGGGCGCTTCGCTGGCCAGGTCGCGCAGGTGCTCGACGAAGTCGCCCGCGTCGCCGTCATCGCTGCCAGCCATGTCGTCCACGGCTTCGGCGGCGGCTTCGTCCAGGTGGCGTTGCAGCGCCTTGTCGATGTCGCTGCCGAGCGCCACCGCCGGGCGCACGGCGAGACCCGTGGTCAGGCGCAGCGCCTTGACGACGAAGGCATCGTGCGGCGCGCGCATGGCCACGTGCAGCTGGCCGTCCTCCGCGCGCAGGGGCAGCACGCGGTGGGTTTTCAGGAACTCGGGCAGCAGCGCGGGCAGATCGGGCGGCGCGTCGGGCAAGGCATCGGCGGCGACGAAAGGCAGGCCCAGGTGCTCGGCCAGGGCCACAGCCGCATCAGGCTCGGACACCAGACCCAGGCTGACCAGCACCCCATCCAGCGCCCCACCCATCTCGCGCTGCGCAGCCAGCGCGCGCTCCAGATCGCGCGGCGAAAGCTTGCCCGCGCGCACCAGCAGATCGCCATAGACGGGCCATTGCACGGTGGTGGTGGGGGCTGGGGGAGCGGTCAGGTGGGGTTCAGGCATGTGCGGTGGATGTGCACGGGCGCGCAGCAAAAGGCGCAGGGCAGGGATTCTACGTGCGCGCCACCCGCGCCAAGGCCCGAGGCCGTGCGCCGATGGTGAGGGTTGCAAGTGTTGGTGACGATAAAAAACAGGAGCTTCTTGCGTACGTTATAAAGTACTTTTGAATATAAAGTAATATGAAACTGTTTTATAACTTACGCAAACAGCTATCAAAACATTCAATCCTGGCCCCGCGCCCCGAACGGCCCCGCCTGCACGCGCTTGGTGAAGCGCTCGCGCAGGTCGGACACGGGTTTTTCGAAGGTGTGAAACACCAGCGCCGACACGGCCAGCACCAGCAGCACCCACACCAGCGTGACCCAGCCGACGATGGGGCCCCAGGCCCAGCCTTGCTGCTGCACGGCATACACCATCACCATCAGGAGCGGCATGTGGCACAGGTAGACGGAGTAGGCGTAGTCGCCCACGCGCGCGGCCAGCCAGCGCAGCGCGCCTGAGCGCACCTGCCAGCGCGCGAGCCACGGCAGCATGAGCACGATGCCGAGCGAGGGCGCGAGGATGAGCGCCACGTCGTTGAAGCGTCCGCCCGCAAAGCCGCGCCAGTTGACCCCCATGAAGAAGAACATGGCCGCCACCGCGCCCAGCGTGAGGGCTGCGCCCACGAGCGCCTTCAGCCCCACCGCGTGCGCCCACCAGCGGCTGTGCCAGCGGTTGAGGATGGCGGCGGCCACGCCCCAGCCGGTGGCGTCCAGGTGCATGATGGTGACGCGGCGGATGTGGTGGTCCCACGCAAAGAAGTTGTCGGGCGGCGTGACCACGGTGCGCAGCACGGTGGGCACGACGATGAGCAGCAGCGCCACGGCCCAGAACAGGTGCCGCCGCTCCAGCCGCCAGCCCCAGGCTACGAGGCCCAGCAGGATGGGCATGAGGAAGTAGAACCATTCGTCCAGCGCCAGCGACCAGGCTTCGGAGAAGAAATACGGCTGCGTCTGCCCCGATGCCAGGTTCTGCGAGAACACGAGGAAAGACCATTCGAACCGCCCCTCGGCCACGCCCCAGGCCACCAGCGCCGCGTTGACGGCCAGAAACAGGTAGTAGTTGGGAATGGTGCGGAACCAGCGCCGCAGCCAGAAGTCGCGTGCGCTGGCCCACCAGCCGCCGCGCGCCTCGAAGCTGCGGATCATCATGGAGCCGATGAGAAAGCCGCTGAGCACGAACAGCCATTCGATCGAGAACACCGCGCTGGCGCTCAGGGCGGCGCGCCAGCCTTCCCAGCGCGAGACGCCGGTGGCGACGTAAAAGCCGATGTAGCCGTGGTTCATCAGCACCACGATGATGGAGACGGAGCGGAGCACGTCCAGCCCGAAGTTGCGCTGGTAGCGCGGCGCGGCGGTGCTCATGGGTGGTGCTGGGTGGTGTCGTCGAAGGTGGTGGTTTCGCCCACGCCTCCTGCGCGCCAGGCCTGCCACGCCCGCGAGCGCCACAGCCTGAGCAGGCTTTGCACATGCCACAGCAGGTGGCGCGGGTGGCGGCGGCTGGCGCGGCGCGCGCCGTGCGCCACCACGGCGCCGTCGGCGCGCACCAGCCGCCAGCCGGCCAGGCGCAGGCGCAGGCACAGATCCACGTCTTCGCAGTACATGTGGTACTGCTCGTCAAAGCCGCCGATGCTGGCATAGGCCTCGCGCCGCAGCAGCATGAAGGCGGCGTTCACCCAGTCGGGCGCTTCGGTGCTGCGCACTTCGCGCCGGGGCGCGCCGGGCAGGTGGCGGCGCAAGAGGCGCGCGGGCGTGGGCAGCAGGCGCTCGTGGTCCTGCCGGCGGCCGTGGGCGTCTACCTGCACGGGGTAGATCAGGCCGGTGCGCGCGTCGCTTTGCGCGGCGGCCTGCCGCAGCGCGGGCAGGGTGTCCTGGCCCAGCGTGAGGTCGGGGTTGAGCACGGCAAACCATTCGCTTGCACCGCGCCGCGTGTCGAGCGCAAAGGCCAGGTTGTGGTTGGTGCCGAAGCCCTGCGGGCGGGGGTTCTCCACGATGTCCAGCACAAAGGGCCAGGGCTGCCTGTCGCCCGCCGCCTGCAGCGCCTGGGTGAGCGCAGGCTCGGGCACGTTCAGCGTCAGCACCACGCGCTGCGGGCAGCCGGGGCCGGAGGCGGCCAGCTGCGCGAGCAGGCGCAGGGCCTCGTTGCCGTGGCCGTGGCTGACGACCGATACGCAAAGACTCACGGCGCGCCCCCCGTGCCGCTCAGCCGAAGACCTCGGCCTGCGCCAGCGGCAGGCCGGCGCGGTCCTTGTCGGACAGCAGGGGATCGGTGATGCCGTGCGCGGCCAGCGGCCAGTCGATGCCGATGGCGGGGTCGTCCCAGGCGATGCTGCGCTCGTGCTGGGGGGCGTAGTAGTCGGTGGTCTTGTAGAGAAAGTCGGCGCTGTCGCTGAGCACCGCGAAGCCATGCGCCATGCCCGCAGGCACCCAGAGCTGGCGGTGGTTGTCAGCCGTCAGCTCCACGCCGACCCAGCGGCCGAAGGTGGGCGAGGCGCGGCGGATGTCCACCGCCACGTCGAACACGGCCCCTTGCGTGACGCGCACCAGCTTGCCCTGCGGCTGCTCGACCTGGTAGTGCAGCCCGCGAAGGACACCCTTGCGGCTGCGGCTGTGGTTGTCTTGCACGAAGTTGACTTGCGCGCCGGTGGCTTGGGCGAACACGCGCTGGTTGAAGCTTTCCATGAAAAAGCCGCGCGCGTCGCCGAAGACTTGCGGCTCGACGATGAAGACGCCTTCGATGGCGGTGGGAATGGCTTGCATGGCTAAAGCGAAAACAAGGTAAACCTGCGAGTATCGATGGCTTGGCCACCGGATGGCGGCACCCCGGCCCATGGTTCGTTTGTCATATGGATTCACCCTTGGCGCCTGCGAATTCGGCCACCCATTGCGCCACGGTATCCGGCCAATAACCTCGATGGAAATGGCGGCGCCAAGGATATGCGCTGGCATTGGAGCCATCTTTCATTCGGATGTCCCGCGTGCTTCCCCTGCAGCGGGCCGGAACGCCAGCAACCACCGTGTCGGCATCGGCATCCCGGGTCACCGCGCTCTGGGCCCCCACCAGCACCCCCTCCTGCAAAGTCACGCCGGGCAGCAGGACGGCGTTGGCACCCACCGCCACGTAGCTCTTGATCGTGACACCCCGCATCACCTCGCTGGGCGGATGGGGATCGTTCGTCAGAACGACGTGCGGAAAGAGCCAGACAAAGTCATGGATCGTCGAATGCTTGCAGATCATCACATTGCTTTGCAGCCGAACGAAATCGCCTACCCGGCAGTGCCCCTGCACGTCTCCCAGCGAACCGATCTGAAATGCCCGCCCGGCGACGGTTTGCTCCCGTACGGTGACATGGTGTCCCGTAACCAGATGGTCGCCCAGCGTCGCCCCCTCATAAAACACGGAGTGCGACCGGATGAGTGCATGCGAGCCGATGACCAAAGCACCCCCCTGCGCGGGGTCGTGCGCGGGGCACCCCAGTTCGCAATGCGATCCGACCGTGGCATCGTCGCCCAGTTGAACGTTCTCGTGCACCACACTGAAGGGGCCAACGACCGCTCGCATGCCAATGCGCGCGCGTGGGTGAACCAGCGCCGTCGGGTGGATGCCGGCAGCGGCCCCCGCCCGTTCGCGGCGCTTGCCCACACAGGCGATGACCCAGGGGCTTCTGTCGTTCGCCAGTGCGGCGACCACCTCGGGCGGCGTCGCAGGATGCAACGCCACCGCCGCTCTCACCGCCTCCCGCTCTGACAGCGCCAGCGCCGCCAGCTCCTCGGGTGAGGCGCAGGGATCGACGCCCTGATCAGGCGGCTCGGCGCGGGTATCGGATGCTGGATGCACGAAAAACCCCACCCTATTGCGTTGCAGACAGCCTGCAGAGCGCCTGCAAACCCTGCAACTCGAATGCCCCGGAGTCGACCGGGTCAATGCGCAGGTGCGGCTTGAATCCGCGCGCACTTTCAAGCATGAACCGCCGCTCGACGGATTGACCGCCGCCGGGCACAGGCTCTCCAAGCGCTGCCTCTTCAGCAAAGCCGTGCGTACCGGTGGGCACGAAAAACACCTGCACGAATGAGGCGCTGTCGGCACGCAGGCGCACACGAACCTCCAGCATCCGGCAACGTTCAAAGGTCTCGTTATCGTCACTGTCAAACAGGATCTGCGGGTCGCCCTCCGACTCGAACGCCATTGCGTTACCTTCTGCCGGCTTCATGTTGTGCCATCGCAACTGGCCTCGCCCCGCTTGCTCAGGCCACCGCAGCAGCCAGGACGCCGGTGCATCGCGCACGACGATCGGCAGATAGCGCACGAACGACGCCTGAATCTCGCGCGCGAAGCCGTAGGCGCGTGTCAGATCGTTGATGCCCATCATGGCGTAGCCCGGGCATTCGATGGGATGTCCCGACCCCAGTTGCCGCATGAAGCAACGAATCTCGCTCGCTCGGTATTCAGAAACATCTCGATAGGCGCGCGACACATCGAACACCCCCCGTCCAAGAGCCACGACCAGCAGCGCAAGCCCGATGCCGATGGGCCACGCCCACTGCCGCCACCCATGAGGCACCCGACGGCGCCACCAAAGCACCCAGGCGGCAGCCACCCAAGGGTAGAGCAGCGTGACCCAAAAGAAGTGAAAACGCTCATACCCGAAGCGAAAGACGGCGCCTGCCCCCTGAACCCCTGAATCCCGAAACCCCGCTCGCCCCAGACTGACGAGACAGAGATAGGCCAGGACCACAGCCAGCAATGGCAAGAAAAACAGCGCGTGGCGACGCGTGGCGGCAGATCGGGCAGCGCGCGGACGCAGACTCAGCACAGCCGCCCCGACGATCACCAGCACCAGCACCAGCACCCAAGCCACCTCCAGCATGAGTTGGTCAAAACCATGGCCGCTGCTGCGCCCGATCTTGCCAGCCATGTAGTACCAGAAATCCGGCGCGCTCGGCCAGGTGACATCCATGATCTGTTCGCGCACGCCCGCGCGGCGTGTCAGCCCGATCTGCATCGCGCTCGTCACGATGCCGGGCACCAGCATCGCCCAGCCCCCGCTTCGAACACGCCGGCCCAGCGCCGCGCCAAGCCGGTCACGCCATGCATATCCGATCGCAAGCCAGCCGATGGCCAGCACCAACGCGCCAATGGCACCTGAAACGTAAGACCACCCGGAAATCAGCCCCAGAACGAACACCGACGCCAGGCGCCAGCCATCGGCCCACGAGCGCGTGAAATTCAGCGCCGCAGCGCCCAGCAGCGCCACCAGCGGCAACGCCTGGTGATAGGCTAGGTTCTGCGCACCCCAATAGGTGTCTGACTGGAGCATGAACACGCACAGCACCCAGCACAAGGCCGTCCAGCCCCGACTCGCGCTGACCCAGCAGAGCAGACGCCACTGAAGCCAAAGCAGGCCACCGAGAACGCCGATCATGGACAAGGTCTGGTAAGGCAGCGGGTTGCCTCCGAGCCAGCGTTGCGCCAGCGCGTCCAGCGCCAGCCCCACCGGCGTGATCGTGTTGTTGATGGCCTCGAACAGCCTCGCTGGCGAAAAGGACAGCGCATTGCGCTCGTCATAGGCTCGCCAGTCGTCAAAAAAAGGCAAATCGGTGCCCCAGCGCAGCCAGGCCAGCACGTTCGCCGCCAGCATCAGCAGCGGCAGCGCCATGCAAAGGCGTGTCAGCCACCGCCCTGGAGCTTGCATGTCAACCTGCATGAGACGAAAAAACCCAGCGCTGCAGCGCAAACATCAACGGCACGCACACCACAATGGCCGCCAGGGGCGCAAGCGCATCCGGCATGTGCAGCCATGCCACCCAGACTTCCACAACGACCCATCCGAGCGCCAGTTGAGCGCCATGCCCGAGCGCCACCAAGCCGAGCGAAAACCGCCGCCCTGCGCGCGCAAAAACCCAATGCCTGAGCAGCAAGAACGACAACCCGATGCCGGCAACAAAGGCCAGCGGATACGCCATGCGGTAGCCCAGAGGGCCGAGCAAACCCAGGTAGATGCCGTACGAGATCGCGGTATTGACACCCCCTGCCAGGAGATAGCGCACGAACTGCCCGCTCATCACTCACTCCCCGCCGCGGGCCGACGCCAGGAACTGCGCGTAGTCCCGTACGTAGTCCGCAGGGTCGTAGGCGTGCGAAGCCAGCACCAGCAGCACCGCATCCTCGGAGTAGCGGTACTGCGTGCCCCAAACCATCGGCGGCAGGTACAGGCCCTGGTTGCGACGGTCGAGCCGGAACTCCTCGCGTCGATGGCCATCGTCAACCACCACGTGAACCGAGCCTTGCACGGCCATCAGGAACTGCTCGCACTGCCGGTGCGCGTGTTCGCCCCGCACCTCGGCACTGGGCACGTTGTAGACCAGAAAGCTGCGGCGCACCTGGAACGGAAAATCCGCCCCGAACTCCGCCGCGCACAGATCGCCACGCATGTCGCGCACTTCCCGCATCACGTGGAACCGCACACCGGTCACGACACTGTCGGTCACGCCAACATGCGGCGTTGCCAGGCGCTGCGGCAGCACGGACACCCCACCCGCGTAGCCCACGATGGTGGCCGAACGCCCTCGCACGATGGCGTGGGGCGGCACCCGGTCGGTGACGAGGGCACCTGCCTCAATGCGCGCGCGCTCGCCAATGTGCACGCCCGAAGACACGATGGCGCCATCGCCCAGCACCGCGCCCGCGCCGATGTGGGCTCTTTCGCCGACGCAAGCGCCCGCGCCCACCGTGCAGCCGTCGCGCAGCACGGCACCCACACCAACGATAGCCAGGGCCTCGATGCGCACGCCGCTGCCGATGTCGGACGCAGCGACCTGGGCACTGGGGTGAACGGACGTGGCCTGTGTCATGAAAGAAGGTTCTTCGAAACCGATTTTGACGGGCGTCAGGAAGGAAAGCGCTGCACGCGCAACGCAACTGCCTGGGGTCTTCGCTTCGTGTTTTCGTAAGCGCGCCAAGCGTAAGCGCCCACGATGCCGACACTCAACAGGTTCAATGCGCCGAAGAACAGCACCACCAGCAGCGTCATCACGTAGCCGGGCACCGCGATGACGCCCATGAGCTTTCCGACGATGGCGGCCGCCCCCAGGCCGATCGCCATCAACAAACCCAGCGCACCGGCCAGCAGCAGCCAACGAATGGGGGAATCGGTGAACGAGAAAACGCTGTCGGCCAGATAGGACACCTTCTTGCCCCAGGTCCAAGCCGACTGGCCGTGCTGCCGTGCCTGCCGCTCATAGGAAACTTCCGCCCGCCGGAACCCCAGCCAGAAAATCTGCGCGATGAGCGAGCTGCGGCTTTCCTCCAGCGCCAGCAGCGCGTCGCGAAATGGCTGGTTGCAGGCAAACACGTCCACACCACCGACCGGCATTTGCGGCACCACCCAGCGCCGATAGGCTGCCCAGAACAGCTGGGCCTGCCAGCGCTGCAACGCGGGGTCGTGGCGCGCGGCGCGCACGCCCACGACCACGTCCGCCTCGGTGGTTTCCAGCGTTCGAAACATCTCCACCACCAGATGTGGCGGCTCCTGCAGATCGGCCGCCATCACGGCGAAGAAACGCCCGCTGGCCTGCGCCAGCCCGGCGCGCACGGCGGCGAAGGACCCGAAATTGCGCGACAGCAGCACCAATGTCGCGGCAAACGGCTGCGTGGGCAAGGCTTCGCGCAGCATGTCGTGGCAGCGGTCGGGGCTGCCATCAACCACGAACACGACTTCGAGACGGCCCTTCAACTCGGCATGCAGGCCACGCAGGGCAGCCAGCAGGTCGGGCAACGAGCCCTCGTTCTTGTAGACAGGAATGATGAGACTCAGCTCACGCATACCACTTTCCCAAAGAATCGCCGCACGGCAGCGACGACGCGCTCGGCCTGCTCCGGCCGCATGCCGGGAAAGCACGGCAGGCTCAGCACTTGCTCGCAAGCCTTTTTGGTGACGGGCAACGATGGTGTAGCCCCCTGCCCGCGCATCACCGGCTGCATATGGTCGGCAATGGGATAGTGGATGTCGCAATCGACTCCCGCCGCCAGCAGGTGCGCCCGCAATGCGGCGCGCCTTTCGGAACGCACCACGTACAGGTGCGCCACGTGCTCAGGGCCGAATGCGGGCGGCAGACCCAGCGGCAGGTCTGAGAAAGCCTGGTTGTAGCGCGCCCCGATGGCGCGCCGCGCCGCATTCGCCTCGTCCAGCCGGGGCAGCTTGGCCGCCAGGATGGCCGCTTGAAGCTCGTCCAGGCGGCTGTTGCGCCCGCCTGCACGCGTCACCTCGTATTTGTGTTGCCAGCCGTATTGGCGCAAGCCGCGCAGGCTGCCGGCCAGTTCCGCGTCGTCGGTCGTCAGGGCACCGCCATCGCCCAGGGCGCCCAGGTTCTTGGTCGGATAGAAGCTGAAGCTCGCCACCCGGCCCCAGGCGCCTGCGCGCCGGCCATGTGCCTCGGCACCGTGCGCTTGCGCACAATCCTCGATCACCGGCACGCCGGCCTGTTCGCACAGCGGGGCCAGGGTTGCCATGTCGGCTAGGCGGCCGTACAAGTGCGTGACGATGACGGCATCGACCGACTGCGCTTCCAATGCCGACGCGAGCGCGGCAGGCGACATGGTCAGGCTGGCTGGTTCGACATCGATGTAAACCGGACTGGCACCGACCAGGCGGATCGCCGTGGAGGCATAAAAGCCCGCGTTGGCGACCGTTGCCACCCGCTGGCCCGCACCCAGCCCGAGCGCGCGCAGCGCCAGCTCCAGGGCGTCGGTGCCGTTGCCGACCGACACGGCATGGCCGACGCCGACGTAGCGTGCGAACGCCGTTTCGAACGCCTGCACGCGCGGCCCCATCACATAGCGGTGGCTGTCGATCACTTCCCGCGCAATCTGTGCCAGATCGAGCCCGAACGCGGCCGCCTCGGCCGAGAACAAGGGCACCCGCGGGAGATCCTGCGCCATCACAGCCGCCCTTTGGCGGGCGCTCGCTCGCGCAGCATGCGCAGCAGATAGGCACCGTAGCCGCTTTTGGCCAGGGGCTGGGCGAGGCGTTCGAGTTGCTCGCTGGTGATGAAGCCCTTGCGCCAGGCGATTTCTTCGGGGCAGGCGATTTTCAGGCCCTGGCGGCGCTCCAGCGTGGCGATGAACTGGCCGGCGTCGAGCAGGCTGTCGTGGGTGCCGGTGTCGAGCCAGGCGTAGCCGCGCTGCATGATTTGCACGTTGAGTTCGCCGCGCTGCAAATAGGCGTCGTTGACGGCGGTGATTTCCAGCTCGCCGCGGGCGCTGGGCTGCACGGCCTTGGCGATGTCAGTCACCTGGCTGTCGTAGAAGTACAGGCCTGTGACGGCGTAGCTGCTTTTGGGCTGGGCGGGTTTTTCCTCGATGCTGATGGCGCGGCCCGCGCTGTCGAAGGCGACGACGCCGTAGCGCTCGGGGTCGTGCACGTGGTAGGCGAAGACGGTGGCACCCTGGCTGCGGGCGTCGGCGTCGGCCAGCAGGGGCTCGAAGTCGTGGCCGTAGAAGATGTTGTCGCCCAGCACCAGGGCGCTGGGCGCGCCGCCGATGAAGGGTTCGCCAATGATGAAGGCCTGTGCCAGGCCGTCGGGGCTGGGCTGCACGGCGTATTGCAGGTTCAGGCCCCACTGGCTGCCGTCGCCCAGCAGTTGCTGAAAGCGGGGCGTGTCTTGCGGGGTGCTGATGACGAGGATGTCGCGCATGCCCGCCAGCATGAGGGTGGCCAGCGGGTAGTAGATCATGGGCTTGTCGTACACCGGCAGCAGCTGTTTGCTGAGGGCGAGCGTGGCCGGGTGCAGGCGGGTGCCGGAGCCGCCAGCGAGGATGATGCCTTTGCGTGAGGTCATGTGACGGAGGGGATCAAAGTATTTCGGCCAGCAGCCGGTCAACGCCGCGCTGCCAGGGCGGCAGGGTGAGGCCGAAGGTGTGTTGCAGGCGGGTGCAGTCCAGGCGCGAATTGTGGGGGCGGCGCGCGGGTGTAGGGTATTGGCTGGTGGGGATGGGCAGCACTTCGGTTGCTTTTATTTTGATAGCTTTTTGCGCTTTCTCCGATTGCGATAGCACGTGTTTTGCATATGAAAACCAGTTGGTGAAGCCCGCGGCCGCCAGGTGGTAGGTGCCGCCGTCTTGCGGGCGCGCCAGCACTTGGCGCAGGGCGTGCGCGGTGACGTCGGCGATCAGTTCGGCGCTGGTGGGTGCGCCCCATTGGTCGTCGATCACGGTGAGGCGCTCGCGCTCTTGCGCCAGCCGCAGCATGGTCTTGGCGAAGTTGCCGCCGCGCGCGGCATAGACCCAGCTGGTGCGCAGGATGAGGTGCGTGCAGCCGCTTTGCACGATGGCCTGCTCGCCCGCGAGCTTGGTCGCGCCATAGACGCTCAAGGGGCCGGTGGTGTCGCCCTCTTGCCACGGCGCGCTGCCGCTGCCGTCGAACACGTAGTCGGTGCTGTAGTGCACCAGCAGCGCGCCTGCGGCGGCGGCTTCGCACGCCAGCACGGCGGGGGCTTCGGCGTTGATGCGGTGGGCCATATCAGGCTCGCTCTCGGCCTTGTCGACGGCGGTGTAGGCGGCGGCGTTGACGATGGCTTGCGGGCGCACGGCGCGCACGGTGGCGGCCAGGCCATCCGGGTTGTTCAAATCGCCGCACAGGCCGTCGGCCCCGGCGCGATCAAGCGCAACCAGCTCGCCCAGCGGGGCCAGCGCGCGTTGCAGCTCCCAGCCGACCTGGCCGTTTTGGCCCAGCAGCAGGATGCGCATCAGGCGGCTCCGTACTGGGTGCTGAGCCAGTCGCGGTAGGCGCCGCTTTGCACGCTCTGCACCCATTGCGGGTGGGCCAGATACCACTCGACGGTCTTGCGGATGCCGGTGTCGAAAGTTTCGGCGGGCCGCCAGCCGAGTTCGCGCTCGATCTTGCGTGCGTCGATGGCGTAGCGGCGGTCGTGGCCGGGGCGGTCGGTGACGTGGGTGATCTGCGCGCGGTAGCTCTGGCCATCGGCGCGCGGCTGCAGCGCGTCCAGCAGGTCGCAGATGGTGTGGACGATGGCGAGGTTGGTCTTCTCGTTCCAGCCGCCGATGTTGTAGGTCTCGCCCACGCGGCCCGCCTCAAGCACGCGGCGGATGGCGCTGCAATGGTCGCGCACGTACAGCCAGTCGCGCACCTGCTGGCCGTCGCCATACACGGGCAGCGGCTGGCCCGCGAGCGCGTTGACGATCATCAGCGGGATGAGCTTTTCGGGGAAGTGATACGGGCCGTAATTGTTGGAACAGTTGGTGGTGAGCACCGGCAGCCCGTGCGTGTGGTGCCAGGCGCGCACCAGGTGGTCGCTGGCGGCCTTGCTGGCGCTGTAGGGGCTGTTGGGTTCGTAGACGTGGTCTTCGGCGAAGGCGGGCGCGGTGGGGGCCAGGCTGCCATAGACCTCGTCGGTGGAGACGTGCAGAAAGCGGAACGCGGCTTGCTCGCCCGCAGGCAGCGTGGCCCAGTAGCCGCGCGCCGACTCCAGCAGGCGGAAGGTGCCCACCACGTTGGTGGCGATGAAGTCCTCCGCCCCGTGGATGGAGCGATCGACATGGCTTTCAGCCGCGAAGTGGACGATGGCGCGCGGGCGGTGCTGGGCCAGCAGGCGGGTGAGCAGGGCGGCATCGCCAATGTCGCCCTGCACGAAGGCGTGGCGCGCATCGCCTTGCAGGCTGGCCAGGTTGGCCAGGTTGCCCGCGTAGGTGAGTTTGTCGAGGTTGAGCACGGGCTCGCCGCCTGCGGCCAGCCAGTCCAGCACGAAGTTGCTGCCGATGAAGCCGGCTCCGCCGGTGACAAGAATCATGGTGAAAAACGCCTTGCGCATGAGGCCCGCGCAATGCGCCGGGCCGGGGCGCGGATTATTTCATGCAGCTTTTTCGTGCGGGCATGAGGGGCGGAAACCGGAAACCCAAAACCGGACGCAGAGGACGCAAAAGAAAGACAAAATGGTAGCTTCTTGCGTAGCATATAAATCATTTTTTATATCATTTCATTTGAAAATGATGAATAACATACGCAAGCAGCTATGAATAATGATTTCCACATGCCCCTGCCCGCCCCCGTGCGGACGCACCGCCAAGCGGCGACAATCGCCCGACCATGTGCGCGCATGCCCACTGCCGCCTGAACCCTGTTGCCCTCATTCCCACACCCCTCGCCCATGTCTGCCCACACCCCTCGCCCCCCTTCACCCAACCCCGCCGCGCCCGGCGCGGACCAATCGCAGAACATCTGGCTGGCGGGCCTGGGCGCGCTGGCGCGGGCGCAGGCCGAAGGCAGCAAGGCCTTTGACGCGCTGGTCAAGCAAGGCATGGCCCTGCAAAGCCAGACGCAGACCCTGGCCAAAGCCCAAATGGCCGAAGCCGCCCAGCGCATGGGCGAGATGACCGCCGGTGCCGCCCCCGTGGGCGCAGGCCGCTGGAACGCACTGGAGGCCATCTTCGAGCAGCGCGTGGCCCGCGCCATCGAACACCTCGGCCTGCCCGACGCGGCTACCGTGGCCCGGCTTGAGGCACGCATCGACGCGCTGGAAAAAGCCCTGGCCGCCGCCCCGCGCGCCAGCCGCAAGTCAGCCGCCAAACCCGCCGCGCGCGGCTGAAGGCGACAGCGCGCCGTCATCTTCAAACAAACCATCTGCTGCCGCGCACCACCTTGCCCATGCGCACCGCCGCCCTGCCCTTGCTGCCGCCGTTGCTGCCCGCCGCGCCGCGCCGCGCGCTGGTGCTGGCCACCGCTGCCGCGCTGGGCCTGCATGCCGTGCTGCTGCTGGGCTGGCCCTCGTTCAACACGCCCGTGCGCGCAGGCGCATCGCACGGCACGGTGACCACCCGCGTCATCGTGCAAGCCCCGCCCGCCCCCCCTGCCCCACCCGAACCACCCGCGCCGGAACCGACTCCCGCTCCACCGCCGCCGCCACCCACACCGCGCCCTGACGCACGCCCCGCGCCCAAACCAGCGCCCACCCCCGCACCGCGCCAGGCCACGCCGCCCAAGCCCGCGTCAGCCCCCGCCACCGCACGCGGCGCGGCAGGCGGCTCAGACAGCCTGTTCGCCTCGCTGCTCGACGCCCCGCCCCTGGCCAGCTTCGGCGGCACCCGCCCCGACGTGCCCTTTCAGCCGCCGCTGGACGGCGAAGACGCACGTCTGGCGTTGCAATGGGCCGCCACCGGCGAGCCGCTGCCCGCCGTGGTGCCGCGCGGAGCCACCCTCACCTACCAGGCCAGCGGCACCCTGAACGGCCAGCCCGTGCAGGGCGACACCACGCTCGCCTGGCGACGCACCGACGCTTTCTACGAAGCCGACTGGCAATCGCCCGCGCGCGCCCTCTCCTCGTGGCAAATGGCCTCCAGCGGCCTGATCGCCGAGCAGGGTCTGCTGCCCGTGCTGGCCGGCCCGCGCACCGGCGGTGCCCAGCCTGCGCGCTTCGACTACGCCGCGCGCGCCGTGCATTTCCCCCCCACCGACGACCAGCCCGAAGCCCGCGCCGACCTGCCCCCTGGCACGCAGGACGCGCTCAGCGCCATCGTGCAGCTCGGTGCCTGGCTGGCGGGCGACGCCAGCCGCTTCGCCCCCGGCCAGACCTTCACCCTGCCCGTGGCCAACGGCGGCAGCGTGCGCCCTTGGCGCTGGTTCGTCGCGGCGGCAGAAGAGCAAACCCCCGTCACCGCCCTGGGCGGGCGGCCCGTGCCCGCCGTGCACCTCACCCACGTGCCCCTGGGCGAGCAAGCCGCGCACGCGCCGCGCATCGAGCTGTGGCTGTCGCCCGCGCTCGACCACCTGCCCGTGCGCATGGCGCTCACCTGGCCGAACGGCGACACGCTCACCCAGCTCGCCAGCGCCGCGCGCCTGAACCGCGCCGCCAGCGCGCCCTGAAACAAGCGCCCCACAAGCGCCACCCGCATGCCCAAGAAAGCGCCCCGCCGCACCGCCGAGCGCATCCTCGAGGTCACGCTGGCGCTGTTCAACCGCTTTGGCGAGCCCAACGTCTCCACCACCGCCATCTCGGCCGAGCTGAACATCAGCCCCGGCAACCTGTACTACCACTACCCCTCCAAGGACGAGCTGGTCAACACCCTGTTCGACCACTTCGAGCAGCGCCTCGTGCCCCTGCTGGCCGCCAGCGACGACGTGCGCGACGTGGAAGACAGCTGGTTCTTCCTGCACTCGCTGTTCGAGCTCATCTGGCAATACCGCTTTCTCTACCGCGACCTGAACCACCTGCTCTCGCGCAACCGCCGGCTGGAGACGCACTTTCCCGCCCTGCTCGCGCGCAAGCAGGCCGCGCTGCGCACCGTGCTCGGCCACCTGCTCGGCCCCGCGGCCAGCGCCGACGACGACCGCGCGCGCGACGCCGTCGCCGCCAGCATGGTGGTGCTGCTCACCTGGTGGCTCAGCTACGAGTACGTGCTGCAACCGCGCAGCGCCATGGAGCCCGAGCACGAACAAGGCGCGCTGCTGCGCGGCGCCTGGCACGTGCTCGCCCTGCTCGCGCCGCACCTGCCCGAAGCGCAGCGCGAACACCTGCGCGCACTCACCAGCGCCTACAGCGCCGCACCGTGACCAACGCCGTGACCGATTGCGTGACCGACTGGCCCCCCTGCCCCCACGCGGGCGAGCACTTCAACGCCGAGCGCACGCGCGCGCAGTGGCCCCAGCTGCACGGCCACGACGCCGAACCCCTGCCCGCCGATGCCGCCGTGCTGCATGCCTGGGCGCTGTACCACAGCGGCCACCTGGCCGCCGCCGCGCAGACCGGCCTGCAAGCCGGCCCCGGCGGTCTGCCCGTGGCGCAAGCGGCCACCGCCGCCCACGCCAGCCTGGTCGAGCCGCGCGAAACCACCCGCCTGGCCCTCTACCAGCACATCCACGCCCGCGCCTGCTCCCACACCGCCGCCGCGCCCGCCAGCGCCAGCGCGTGGTACTGGCAGGGCTGGTCGCTCGCGCGGCAGGCGCAGGGCATCGACGTGGCGCGCGCGCTGGCCCGCGGCCTGGGCACGCAGGTGCGCGCCGCGCTGGAAGCCGCGCTGGCGCTCGCCCCGGGCCATGCGTTGGCCCATGCGGCACTGGCCGGTTTTCATGCCGAAGTGATCGACAAGGTCGGCCCGCTGGTGGCCGACATGAGCTACGGCGCACGCGCCAGCACCGCCCACCACCACCTGCACCACGCCCTGCGCCTCCCACCCGCCGCCCCCGTGCTGCTCGACTGCGCCGACGCCCTTATCACCCTGGAAGGCCCGGCCCGCCTGGCCGAAGCCACCCGCCTGCTGGAGCAAGCCGCCGCCCTCACCCCGCGCGACGTGCCCGAGCGGCTGTGGGTCGAGCTGGCCCGCGCGCGGCTGGCGCTTTAGCGAGGCGCCATCGGCCCTGGCGCTACCATGCGCGCCACCGACACGAAAGAAAGCCGCCTTCCCATGTCCGACCTCGACACCCGTTTCCACGAAGCCCAGGCCAACGCCAAGCTGCTGACCACCCGCCCCGACAACGTCACGCTGCTGCAGATCTACGCCCTCTACAAGCAGGCCACCGAAGGCGACAACGAAGAAGCCAAGCCCGGCTTTGCCGACATCGTGGCCCGCGCCAAGTGGGACGCCTGGAAAAAGCTGGAAGACACCAGCGCCGACGAAGCCAAGACGCAATACATCGCGCTCATCGACAAGCTGCGCGCCGGCTGAAGCAAGCCGCAGGGTGGGTGCTTGCACCCACCCTACGTCGCTGAACGACAGACATGACCAAGGAGCGCGCGCAAACGGGACGCGCGCCTTGGGTCATTCGTCATTCACGCGCAGCGAAGTCATTTGTCATCGGTCAGCGCCGCCAGCCGCGCGCGCCGCTCATCGGGCGTGTGCCTGGCCAGCTCGGCCACGGCGGCGTGAAAGCGCGGCCAGTCGCCACCCACCTGCGCAAACAAGGCTTCAAAGCCAGGCACCAGCCCGTCATACGCCGCCTGCACGCCAAAGAACGCGTTGTTGGCCTGCGCCACCCAGGTGTCGTAGCCATCGAAAGGCCGGCCCTCGGCGGCCCACTCGGCCTTGAGCGCGGCATAGCGGGCGCGAAAGCGCGCCATCACCTCCGCCTTGCCCGCGTGCAGCACATCAGACGCCAGCACGCCGCGCTGCGCATACAGCGCCTCCAGCTCTTCGCGCGTGCGAAGGCCCAGGGCGCGAAAGCCGTGGCGGCGCGCATCCAGCGCCGCATAAGCCGCGCGCGCCTCATCGCCCGCCTGGGTGCGCAGCCACTGCGCCACACCCAGCCGCTCCACCGCCGTGGCGTAGGACTCGTTGAACATGGTGTCGTCGTTCACATAGACCACCTGGTGCGCCAGCTCATGGAACAGCATGCGTGCCAGCTCGCCCTCGGGCCAGTGAATGAAGGTGGACAGCAGCGGATCGCCCCCCGCCCAGTTCAGCCAGCCCAGCGTGGAATAGGCCGGAATGCCGTACACGCGCACTTCCAGCCCCTCGTCTTTTTCCAGCTGTGCGGCCAGCGCACGCGCTGCGCCTTCGTCGTAATAGCCGCGATAGCCCACGCAGCCCACCACCGGAAAACACCAGCGGCGCAGCACCAGCGAGTCGGCCGGCGCCGCCGCCACGTTCCACACGGCGGCGGGGCGCTTCAAATCGCTGTAGCGGTGGTAGCTGGCGTTGTCGGGCAGCGCCAGCCCGGTCACGGCAAACGCGCGCATGCGCTGCGCCAGCGCCAGGCGGGCTTTCAGCGCATCGGGCGTGCTGCCGTCGGCCAGCAGCTCGCCGACGGGCCGCGCAGCATGCATGAGCGACAGATGGCCGTGCACGGATTGGGCGTAGTAGCCCACGGCGGCGCAGCCCGGCAGCAGGGCCAGCGCGGCCAGCACCGCCGCCAGCACACCCAGGGCCGCGCCCGTGCGTACGAGGCGGCGGTCGCGCGCACGGCGAGCGCATTCAGCCGCGGCCATCGGCACCCGGCGCGCCATGGCAGGCCTGCACCTGCACCGCGCAGTCGTAGAAGGTGGGGCCGGCGCCCATATCGGTCAGGCCCTGGCTGGTGACTTCGTTGACGTTGGTGCCGCGCGGCCCCAGCTTGCGCCACCACACGCCCAGGCCGTTGACGACGCCGGGGCGGGCGCGCGTGCTGACCTCGGCGGTGCAGTGGTATTCGCCCCGCTGGTTGAAAACGCACACCAGCTGGCCACTGGCGATGCCGCGCGGCGCGGCGTCGTCGGGGTGGATTTCAAGCAGCGGCTGCCCTTCGATGCTGCGCAGGCTCTGCACGTTGACGAAGGTGCTGTTGAGGAAGTGCCGCGCGGGCGGCGAGATCATGGCCAGCGGATGCGCCGCGTCCGCGCCCGCGCGCTCGCGGTTGGGCACGTGCGTGGGCAGGCCGTCGCCGGTGGCGGCGCGCAGGATGGGGCTGTCGAGCTCGCAGCGGCCCGATGCGGTGGGAAAGCCGCCCTCGGCAAAGGGCGCGTCGGGCACGGGCAGCGGGGCGAAGCCGTGGTGCAGCAGCGCACCGAAGTCCACCGCGTCGCCGTAGGCCTGGCGGCAGAGCTGCTCGTCGGTGTCGGCCAGGCAGGCGTTGGCCAGGCCCATGCGCGCGGCCAGGTCGCGAAAGACCTGGGTGTTGGGGCGCGCCTGGCCCTGCGGGGCGATGGCCGGGCGGTTGAGCAGCACGTCGGTGTGGCCGTAGCTGGCGTGGATGTCCCAGTGCTCAAGCTGCGTGGTGGCGGGCAGCACGATGTCGGCGTAGTCGGCGGTGTCGGTGGCAAAGTGCTCCAGCACGACGGTGAACAGGTCTTCGCGCGCGAAGCCGCGCGCCACCTGGGGCGAGTCGGGTGCCACGGCAACGGGGTTGCTGTTGTAGACCACCACCGCCTCGATGCGCGGGCCGAAGGCGGCCGACGCCGGGCGCAGCAGGTCGTTGCCGATGGTGGACATGTTGACGGTGCGCGGCGTGCGCCCGGCCAGCAGGTCGGGACGCTGCAGCCCGGCGCGGTTCACCGGGAAGAAGCCGCCCGACGACAGCAGCAGCCCGCCGGCGCGGTGCCGCCAGGCGCCGGTGAGCGCAGGCAGGCAGGCGATGGCACGCACGGCGTTGCCGCCGCCGGCGCAGCGCTGCACGCCGTAGTTCAGGCGAATGGCGGCGGGCTGCGTGGTGCCCCAGTCGCGCGCCAGCCGCGTGATTTGCCCCACCGGCACGCCGCAGACCTCGGCGGCGCGCTCGGGCGGCCATTGCAGGGCGCGTGCGCGCAGGGCGGGCCAGCCGCTGGTGTGGCGGGCGATGTAGTCGTGGTCGAGCCAGTCGTGGGTCACCAGCTCGTGCATCAGCGCCAGCGCCAGGGCGGCGTCGGTGCCGGGCAGCAGCGGGATGTGTTCGTCGCATTTGTCGGCGGTTTCGGTGCGGCGCGGGTCGATGCAGACCAGGCGCGCGCCCTGCCGCCGCGCGGCCTGCGCCAGCCGCCAGAAGTGCAGGTTGCTGGCGATCGAGTGGCTGCCCCAGATCAGGATGAGGCGGCTTTCGGCGAAGTGCGCCAGCTTCATGCCCACCTTGCCGCCCAGGGTGTGGGTCAGCGCCTCGGCCCCCGCGCTGGCGCAGATGGTGCGGCCCAGCAGGCTGGCGCCCAGGGCGTGGAAGAAGCGCCGGTCCATGCTCTCGCCCTGCACCAGCCCCATGGTGCCGGCGTAGCTGTAGGGCAGGATGGCCTGCGCGTCGCGCGCGGCGATGGCGCCCAGGCGCGCGGCGATTTCATCCAGCGCGGCATCCCAGGTGATGGGTACGAAGCGCCCCTCGCCCTTGCGGCCCACGCGCCTGAGGGGCGTGAGGATGCGCTCGGGGTGGTGCGTGCGCTCGGCATAGCGCGAGACCTTGGTGCACAGCACGCCGCCGGTGGCCGGGTGCGCGGGGTTGCCGCGCACGCGCACGGCGCGGCCGTCTTCCACGGTGGTGATGAGCGCGCAGGTGTCGGGGCAGTCGTGCGGGCAGGCGCCCAGCACCTCGGCGGACGTTGGCGATGGCAGCGAAGGGGACATGGGAAGCGGCAAGACCATGAGGCAGACGGCATTGTCTGTCAGCCAGCGCGGCAGGGGGCGCGGCGCTAGACTGGCGCCATGAAGCTCATCGAACCCATCCTGGCGCAGGCGGCCGCGCTTTCCAAGATTCGCCGCGACATCCATGCCCACCCCGAGCTGTGCTTCGAGGAAGTGCGCACGGCCGATCTGGTGGCGGCCAGGCTGACCGAGTGGGGCATTCCCATCCACCGGGGGCTGGGCACCACGGGGGTGGTGGGCATCGTGCATGGGCGCGACAGCGGCAAGAGCGGCCGGGCCATTGGCCTGCGCGCCGACATGGACGCGCTGCCGATGACCGAGTTCAACACCTTCGCCCACGCCAGCACGCAGCCCGGCAAGATGCACGCCTGCGGGCACGACGGCCACACAGCCATGCTGCTGGCCGCCGCCCAGCACCTGGCGGCCAACCGCCACTTCGACGGCACGGTGTACCTGATCTTCCAGCCGGCCGAAGAAGGCGGCGGCGGCGCGCGCGAGATGATCGCCGAGGGGCTGTTCGAGCAGTTTCCGATGGAGGCGGTGTTCGGCATGCACAACTGGCCGGGCATGGCGGCGGGCACGTTCGCCGTCTCGCCGGGGCCGGTGATGGCGTCGAGCAACGAGTTCAGGATCACCATCACCGGCAAGGGCGGCCACGCCGCGCTGCCGCACACGGGGGTGGATCCGGTGCCGATTGCCTGCCAGCTGGTGCAGGGCTTTCAGACCATTCTCACGCGCAACAAGAAGCCGGTGGATGCGGGCGTGATCTCGGTCACGATGATCCACGCGGGCGAGGCCACCAACGTGATTCCCGACAGCTGCGAGCTTCAGGGCACGGTGCGCACCTTCACGTTCGAGGTGCTCGACCTGATCGAGCGGCGCATGCAGGAGATGGCCGAAGGGCTGGCCGCCGCCCATGGCGCGCGCTGCGCGTTCGAGTTCACGCGCAACTACCCGCCCACCATCAACACGCCCTATGAGGCCGAGTTTGCCCGCCGCGTGATGGCCGGCATCGTGGGCGAGGCGAACGCCGTGCCGCAGGAGCCGACGATGGGCGCGGAAGATTTCTCGTACATGCTGCTGGAAAAGCCCGGTGCCTATTGCTTTGTTGGCAACGGCTTTGGCGCGCACCGCGGCGCGTATGAGGGCGGCGGGCACGACGCCGGCCCCTGCACGCTGCACAACCCGCATTACGACTTCAACGACGAGCTGATTCCGCTGGGCGGCAGCTACTGGGTCATGCTGGCTGAAGCGTGGCTGGCGCACGAGCCACCAGCCGACCGGCCCATGTCGGGGCTTTGAGGCAGGAGAATATTATTTTTGATAGCTGCTTGCGTACGTTATAAAAGGGTTTCAGATACAAAACTATCTGAAATCTGCTTGAAACGTATGCAAGCAGCTGTGATTTTGAAATCACACCTGCCACAGCAGCCATAGGCACACCAGCGAGAACAGGCCCGCCAGCCCGTGGCACAGCGCCTTGGCGGCGGGGCTGATGTGCAGGCCGAAGTCGTGCAGCGTGTGGTAAAGGCGGTGAAAGGCATGAAACAGGAACAGCGCCACCACCGCGAAGACGGCGAGCTTGCCGGGCCACCACTGCACGAAGGCGAGCACGCGCGCGTGGCTGAGGGTCTCGGGCGGCAGCAGCAGGCCCAGCGGTATGGCGATCAGCGTGAGGAACACGAGCATGGGGCCGATGAGGGCCGAGAGCATGCCCCCCGCGCCGAACATCGACCAGAAGATGGGCTTGTTGGAGCGCGTGAAGGGGCGCGGCTTGACGGCAGGTGCAGGGGTGTTCATGGCCGGGTCATCCAGAAAGCGAGAAAGACGGCGATGGAGGCCAGCACCAGCGCCGCCAGCCCGCCGGCGACGATGGTGCGGCCCGGCACGGGCTTGCCGCCCACGAAGAGCAGCGGCATGGTCTTGGGCATGACCTGAAACCAGGTGACGGCGTTGTAGACGATGGCCGCCAGCGCCACGAGGTTGACGGCCAGCCACGGCGGCGAGCGCAGCGCGGCGATGAAGCCGTCGAACGCCTCGGGCCCGGCCACCAGGCGCGCCAGCGCCCAGATGACGAGCAGCGCGTAGTAGCCCACGGCCACGCAGGTCATCTCGCGCAGCATGTACCAGCGGTAGACGGGGCGGTCGTGCAGGTACCAGTTTTTCATCGAGCGCTCGTAGCCAGGCACGGGCTTGAGCGGCGGCACGCGGCGCTGGGGCGTGCCTCGGGGTGGGGTGGTGTTCATGTCAATGTCCGTGGTGTGGGCACGCCAGCCGCAGGGGGTGGCACGCATGACGAATGACGGCGCTCTGGCGAGCGCATGACGAATGACGAATGACGAACCACATCAGCCCGCATGGCTGTTTTGTCATTCGTCATGGCGCGCCAGCGCCAATCATTGAGCGAAGCGAAGTCATGTTTCACTTCAGTTGTCCACGGCGCTGCGCGCCAGCCGCAGCCGATGCCACCGGCACGGACAGAAGGTCGCGGCGCAGACCATGCCAGGGCACCCATGGCCGGGGTCTGCCCGGTCATCGGGTGCGCCCCCCTCGCGAAGCAAGAGGGGGAAGACGCGAAGCGGCTCAGGGGATGCTTCATTTGCTGGCGCTGGTGCGCAGGACGTAGTCCACCGTGGAGTGGATCTTGTTGAGGTTGATGGCGCGCGCCGGGTCGACCCCCTTGGGGCAGACTTCGGAGCACTGGCCCACCAGGGTGCAGCCCCACACGCCGCGGTCGTCGTTGACGACTTGCATGCGCTGGGCCTTGCCGTGGTCGCGCGGGTCGGCGTTGTAGCGCTCCAGCAGGGCCAGCGCGGCGGGGCCGGTGAACTCGGGCGACAGGCCGTATTGCGGGCAGGCGGCGTAGCAGAGCTGGCAGTTGATGCACTGCGAGAACTGGTAGTAGTCCTGCATCTGGCGCGGCGTCTGGCGGCTGGGGCCGTCGGCAGGCGTTTGCGGCTGCGCCGGGATGATGTAGGGCTGGATGGTTTCGAGCTTGTAGAGAAAGTCGCTCTGGTCCACGGCCAGGTCGCGCGTGATGGGAAAGTGCTTGAGCGGCTCCACGCGCACGCCGCCGGGGTAGAAGTCGCGCAGAAAGGTCTGGCAGCTGAGCACGGGCAGGCCGTTGACCATCTTGCCGCAGCTGCCGCACACCGCCATGCGGCACGACCAGCGGAAGGTGAGGCTGCCGTCGAGGCAGTCCTTGATGTATTGCAGCCCCTCCAGCACCGACATGTCGTGCGTGAAGGGCACGTCATAGCGCTCGTAGCGCGGCTCGGTGTCGGTCTCGGGGTTGAAGCGCAGGCACTCGATGGTGATGGTGCGGCTTTTGTCGGGTGCGGGTGAGGGGCTGCTCATGTCATTTCCGCCTTCTGGCCTTGGCCGCCGTACACGCGCGCGCGCGGCGGCGATGTGGTGATGAGCACCGGCTGGCTGGCAAGCGCAGGGGGCTGCGCGCCCGCGTGGCTGGCCAGCGAGTGGTGGAGAAAGTGCACGTCGTCGCGCTCGGTGAGGCCGTCGTCCAGCCGCTGGTGCGCGCCGCGCGACTCCTGGCGGCGCAGCGCGGCGTGGGCCATGGCCTGCGCCACTTCGAGCGAGAAGCCCAGCTCGATGGTGGTGAGCCAGTCGGTGTTGAAGGTGTGCGTGCGGTCGTCGAGCGAGACGCGGGCGTAGCGCTCGCGCAGCTCGGCCAGCGTGTCGCAGGTGGCCTGCATGCCGGCGGCGTCGCGGTAGATGCCCACGCCGTCTTCCATGCTCTGCTGCATCTGCTGGCGCAGCATGGCCGGGCGCTCGCCTGCAGGGCGGGCGGGGTCGAGCAGGGCCATGAGGCGGCGCTCGGCCGCCTCGGCCTGCGCGCGCAGGGCCGAGGTTTCCACGCCTTTGCCTTGCTGCGCGGCCAGCTGCGCCGCGCCCTCGCCCGCCACCTTGCCGAACACCACGATCTCGGCCAGCGAGTTGGAACCCAGCCGGTTGGCCCCGTGGATGCCCACGCTGGCGCATTCGCCCACCGCGAACAGCCCCGCCAGCGGCGTGGCGCAGGCACCGTCGGTGAGGATGCCGCCCATGGTGTAGTGCACCGCCGGGCACACGGGAATGGGCGCGTGCACGGGGTCGACCCCGGCAAAGGTCTCGGCCGCTTCGGCGATCAGCGGCAGGCGCTCGTGGATCTTTTGTGCGCCCAGGTGGCGCAGATCGAGCAGCACGGCGGGGCCGTGGGGCGTGTCGACGGTGCGGCCTTTCTGCATCTCGTGCCAGAAGGCTTGCGAGAGGCGGTCGCGCGGGCCCAGCTCCATGGCCTTGGGGCGCGGCCAGGGGTCGAGCGGGCCGAGGCCGTAGTCCTGCAGATAGCGGTAGCCGTCCTTGTTGACCAGGATGCCGCCCTCGCCCCGGCAGCCTTCGGTCATCAGGATGCCGGAGCCGGGCAGGCAGGTGGGGTGGTATTGCACGAACTCCATGTCGCGCAGCGGCACGCCCGCGCGGTAGGCCATGCCCATGCCGTCGCCGGTCAGGGTGCCCGCGTTGGTGTTCTGGCGGTACACGCGGCCCGCGCCGCCGGTGGCCATGACCACCGCGTTGGCGAGGATGGCCACGCGCTCGCCGCTGGCGATTTCGATGGCCAGCACGCCGCGCACCTGGCCGTCCTGCACCAGCAGCTCGGCGCAGAAGTACTCGTCCCAGCGGCGAATGCGCGGGTATTTCAGCGAGGTCTGAAACAGCGTGTGCAGTATGTGAAAGCCGCTGCGGTCAGCCGCAAACCAGGTGCGCTGCACCTTCATGCCGCCGAAAAAACGCACGTTGATGCTGCCGTCGTCCTGGCGGCTCCAGGGGCAGCCCCATTGCTCCAGCTGCACCATCTCCTCGGCACAGTGGGCCACGAAGTAGGCCACCACGTCCTGCTCGCACAGCCAGTCGCCGCCGGAGACGGTGTCGTCGAAGTGCTTGTCCAGGCTGTCGTCGGTGCGCACCACGCCGGCGGCACCCCCTTCGGCGGCCACGGTGTGCGAGCGCATGGGAACGACCTTGGACACCAGGGCGATTTCCAGCGCCGGGTGGGCTTCGGTGGCGGCGATGGCGGCGCGCAAACCGGCGCCGCCGCCACCGATGACGATCAGGTCGGTACAGGCGATGTGCATGGGGTCAAGCCTCCTGGCGCGCGGTGTCCGCGCCCGCTTTGGTGATTTCGATGATCTGGTACAGCCCGCCGAAGCAGGTGCGCTTGCGGTATTCGGCCAGCGGCACGTCTGCGGGCAGCCAGTCGGCGATCTCGGTGCGCCACAGATCGAGCGCAAAGGGCTCCAGCGTGCGCAGCACCCCTGCCATGGGCAGGCGCAGCGGGTGCCAGGCGCTGGGGCGGTGGTAGTCCACCAGCACCAGCTTGCCGCCGGGGCGCAGCACGCGCAGCGCCTCGGACACGGTGGGCACGCGCACGTGCAGCGGCTGCTCGTGCAGCAGAAAGTACAGCAGCACGCGGTCGTAGCTGCCATCGGCCTGCGGCAGCGCGGCGCTGTCGGCCAGGCGCAGGTTGACGCCGCTGCCCGCGCCCAGCTTGCGGCGCAGGTTGTCGATCTGCACCGGCAGCACGTCGACCACGTCGAGCTGGCTCGCGCGCGCGTGGCGGGCGGCAAAGCAGGCCGTCAGGTCGCCATACACGCAGGCCACTTGCAGGCTGCGGCCTTCCAGGCGCTGGCCAAAGGCCTCCAGCGCCATGTCGCGCAGGCGCGGAAAGTTGCCCCACAGAATCAGGTTGACCAGCCACTGCCGCTCGAACCTGCGCACGGCCTCGGGCGTGACGTAGGCCCAGGAATAGGTGTCGTGCAGGTAATCCGGCGTGGCGGGCACACCCGCCCCCGATGAGGCGCGGGCCGGCTCGGGCAGCGGCAGGCCGGCGCCTGGCAGCGGCGTATTGGGCAGGGAGGACGCATGTGAAACGGGCGGAGGCGGCACGCGGTTTTTTCCTTTTTTCGTGAACGGGCACTCGAACGCGCCCTTGCTGTGCGCCATCATGCCAACGGCGCTCAGGACATCAAAAAAGTTATACGACTGGCGCGCGCCGGCCCTTCTGACCTAACGCAAAAAACTGGGCACACCCGCGGTTTCGCGCCATCGCCCGCACCCGGATCGGGCATGCAGGCGGGCTGTCGGTGCGCCCGCGCCGAGCGCCAGGAAAACCATGCACGCGCCAGACCGTCACGGGCATGCCCTATCGTTGGCCACTGTCGCCATCGTCCGAGCCACTTCCATGATCCCCATCCCCGCTGCTTTTTCCGCCCGCTACGCCCAGGCGCGCGTGAAGTTCCTCGAAGCCGCCGCCACCGCCGGCACGGCCATCCGCTCGTTCAACCACCCGCTGCCCGGCCGCGATGGCGAGCCGCTGGCGATGGACGTGGCGCTGGATGGCGACGCACAAGCCGAGCGCCTGCTGATCCTGAGCAGCGCCTGCCACGGCGTGGAAGGCTATTGCGGCAGCGGCGTGCAGGTGTT
>JAUNTQ010000031.1 GCA_030538605.1 Pseudomonadota bacterium | reverse complement strand
CGCATCTCCTACGGCTGCATCAACATCCCCGCCAGCTTTTACGACCGCCACATCCTCCCCCTGTTCAGCGACCAGCATGGCGTCGTCTACATCCTGCCCGAGCAAAGCCGCACCGCCGACGTCTTCCCTTTCGCCCGCACCGCCGCCACACCGCGTTAGTTTTCTATGGACAAACCCACAAGCAATCAGACGCATCTTGCTCCCTCCCCCGCTGGGGGAGGGTTGGGGTGGGGGCCAACCACGGTTAATTTTTCGAAGGTAGTCAGCCCCCATCCCAGCCTTCCCCCAGCGGGGGAAGGAGCGGGCAGCCGAAGCGATGGGATTGGCTATAAGCCAAATCGGACCCTAGCGCTTACCAAATAAGCGCAAGCAGCTATCAAATCAAAAGCAAACCATGTCCACCGACACCACCGAAATCGCCCCCGGCCTGCACCTGCGCGGCCCCCGCCCCGGTGCCCTGCGCGACTTCAAGCTCATCGCCTTCGACATGGATTCCACCCTCATCAACATCGAGTGTGTGGATGAAATCGCCGACGCCGCTGGCCGCAAGGCCGAAGTCGCTGCCATCACCGAAGCGGCCATGCGCGGCGAAATCACCGACTACAAACAAAGCCTGCGCCAGCGCGTCGCCCTGCTGGCAGGCGTGCGCGAAGAACATCTGGCCCAGGTCTACCGCAAGCGCTTGGCGCTAAACCCCGGTGCCGCCGAACTCGTGCTGGCCGCCAAGGCCGCAGGCCTGAAAGTGTTGCTCGTCTCCGGCGGCTTCACCTACTTCGCCGACCGCCTGCGCGACCGCCTGGCCCTCGACTTCGCGCGCAGCAACAAGCTCGAAATCGAGGGTGGCCAACTCACTGGCCGCATCGTCCCCCAAAGCTGGGGCGACATCGTCGACGGCGCCATGAAGCGCGAAACCGTCCTGCGCACCTGCAGCCTCATCGGCTGCGACCCCGCCCAGGCCATCGCCATGGGCGACGGTGCCAACGACCTGGAAATGATGAGCGCCGTCGGCCTCTCCGTCGCCTACCGCGCCAAGCCCAAAGTGCGCGAGCAAGCCAAGGTGGCGATTGACATGGGCGGCTTGGATCGCCTGCTCGAACTCTTCGACGAGGCGTAACGAGCGCAGGTAGGCTGGGTAGAGCGCAGCGAAACCCAGCTTGCCCGCACGCCACAAACCCCAAAATGCGCCGCTACATCCGCTCCCATCTCAGCGGCGCCACCTATTTCTTCACCGTCACCCTGGCCGAGCGGCAAGGCAACGACACCCTGACCCGCCACATCGACGCCCTGCGCACCGCCGTGGCCCAGGTCAAAGCGCGCCACCCCTTCAGCATCGACGCCATGGTCGTGCTGCCCGACCACCTGCATTGCCTCTGGACTTTGCCGCCGCAAGACGGCGACTATTCGCTGCGCTGGCGGCAGATCAAATCGAAATTCTCGGCCGCCATTCCCAAGGCGGAATTCATCTCACCAAGCCGCCAGGCCAAGGGCGAGCGCGGCATCTGGCAGCGTCGCTATTGGGAACATCAGATTCGCGACGAAGAGGACTTTGCGCGCCACGTGGATTACATCCACTACAACCCCGTCAAACACGGCTGGGCGAAAACACCGGGTGCCTGGCCGTATTCCAGCTTTCACCGCTATGTGCGCGAGGGACGTTTGCCTGCGGATTGGGCGGCGGGTGGGGACGATGGCGGTGCGATGTTCGGTGAATAACCGGCGCTTGCTGGGTTTCGCTGCGCTCTACCCAGCCTACGGGCTTAGTTTATGTAGCGCTGTAGGCTCGATTTTTTCTTCGATGCTAGCCAGCGTCCAATCATTTGAATGAATTGTTAGGGATCGCCCGCGAACAATTCGATAGATTCATCTGACCATTCATGGCCTGACCAGCCGGAATTTTTTGTGGGGGGCGGAAATTCATTGCGGCAATAGCCTCGCTTTGAGAAAAAATCAAAAACAGCGTGAGGATATTCATTTATGAGAAGGACTACCTTGTTGCTGTCCATTGACCAGCCGATTTTTATTTCCGATGGCAAATGTTTGTCTGTGATGCTGGCGACATCGTAGATGTGAAGTGCATTTTGGATCGGCTGGTTTTCGCGGCTGTAGTCCAAGGCATAAAAATAGCCTGTGTTTCCATCATCTTCAAAAACTGCTGAATAGTTGCCTTCAGGAGCTTTTCCTTCGACGTGCTTGGAGTTGCCGATGCGAATGTTTTGTTTTGCGGTAACGAAAATCGCCATAAAAAACTCTGAGCTTGTTCAATTTTTGGTTCTTATCATCGGTTAAATGATTGAGCCATGCTTAACTCACCGCGTTGGGTTGAATTCAAGTAGCCACACTCGGCAACCCCGACAACGCCTGCGCCAGCTCCTTTTCGTCATAACTCTGATCGGTGAGTTCCCCCGCAAAGTATTTTTGATAACTGCCCATGTCAAAGTGCCCGTGCCCGCTCAGGTTGAACAGGATCGTTTCGGCTTTGCCTTCGCGTTTGCAGCGCAGGGCTTCTTCGATGGCGCCGCGCACGGCGTGGTTGGCTTCGGGGGCGGGGACGATGCCTTCGGCGCGGGCAAACGTCACGCCAGCTTCGAAGCACTGGTTCTGGGTGTAGGCCACGGCTTCCATCAGGCCCAGTTCCTTGACGTGGCTGACCAGCGGGGCCATGCCGTGGTAGCGCAGGCCGCCGGCGTGAAAGCCGGGTGGGGTGAAGGTACTGCCCAGAGTGTGCATTTTGGTCAGCGGGGTCAGGTGGGCGGTGTCGCCAAAGTCGTAGGCGTATTGGCCACGTGTGAGGCTGGGGCAGGCGGCGGGCTCGACGGCCACGATGCGGGGCTTGGCGCCGCCGCGCAGGCCGTGGCCGATAAAGGGGAAGGCGATGCCCGCAAAGTTGCTGCCGCCGCCGGTGCAGCCGACGATGACGTCGGGCCAGGCGTCGGCCATGTGCATTTGCTCCATCGCTTCCAGACCGATGATGGTCTGGTGCAGCAGCACGTGGTTGAGCACGCTGCCCAGCGCGTATTTGGTGTCGTCGCGCTGCGCGGCGATCTCGACCGCTTCGCTGATGGCAATCCCCAGGCTGCCCGGGTGGTCAGGGGTTTCGGCCAGCACGCGGCGGCCGTATTCGGTCTCGGCGCTGGGTGAGGCGACGCAGCGCGCGCCGTAGGTTTCCATCACGGCGCGGCGGTAGGGCTTTTGGTCGAAGCTCACGCGCACCTGAAAAATCTGCACGTCCAGCCCGAAGATTTGCCCGGCCAGCGCCAGTGAGGTGCCCCACTGGCCCGCGCCGGTTTCGGTGGTCAGGCGCTTGACGCCCGCCTGCGCGTTGTAAAACGCCTGCGGAATGGCCGAGTTGGGTTTGTGGCTGCCGGCGGGGCTGACGCCTTCGTACTTGTAGAAGATGCGCGCGGGCGTGCCCAGCATTTTCTCCAGCCGGTGCGCGCGGTACAGCGGCGCGGGGCGCCACAGGCGGAAGACGTCGCGCACGGGTTCGGGGATTTCGATTTCGCGCTCGGTCGTCACCTCTTGCTCGATGAGCGACATGGGAAACAGTGGTGCCAGGTCATCCGGGCCAATGGGCTGCAAGGTGCCGGGGTGCAGCACGGGCGGCAGCGGCTGGGGCAAGTCGGCCTGGATGTTGTACCAAAACTTGGGCATCTGGCTTTCTTGCAGCAGGTATTTGGTCTGGGTGCTCATGGCGGCGGGTCTCCTCCGGTGGTTGAACCAAAAGTGGTGCGGACAGGTCAGTATGCCTTGGCATCGAAAGGGTTTGGACATGGGTTTGGGCAAAGTGATGGGGTCGCTGCGGCGCCAATGGCGGTCGCACCTTGGGTCGCTGGCCATCGTGGCGGCGGTGCTGGTGGCGGCGCATTTCTGGCAGACGCGCCACGTGCCCAGCGGCCCGGCGCCCGACTTCAGCGCGCTGGCCGTGAGCGTGCAAGACGGCGCGGTGATGAGCCTGGCGCAGTGGCGCGCCGCGCACCCCGGGCGACCCGTGGCGCTGCACTTCTGGGCCGAGTGGTGCGGCGTGTGCCGGCTGGAGCAGCACAACATCACCCGCGTGTCGGCTGACTGGCCGGTGCTGACGGTGGCGATGCGCTCGGGCGATGTGGGGGCGGTGCGGCGCGTGCTCACCCAGCGCGATTTGCCGTGGGCCACGGTGGTGGATCCGCAGGGCGCGCTGGCGCGCAGCTATGGCCTGGGCTCGGTGCCTGCGCTGGTGGTGGTTCGCCCTGATGGGCGCGTGGCCACCACCAGCGTGGGCTACACGACCGAGCTGGGCATGCGGCTGCGGCTGTGGTGGGCGGGTTGGTGAGAGCCGAACAGCGAAGTAACCTCATGCCAAGGACGCAAAGGATCCGCGAAGGACGCGAAAAAGACAGGTTTTTGTAGGCTGGGTAGAGCGCAGCGAAACCCAGCGTTCTCGCGCGCCGGTTTGCTGGGTTTCGCTGACGCTCTACCCAGCCTGCAAAGATGTATCCATACACAAGGCCCAGAAGGAGAAAAACAAAGCCTTGTGGCTGTTCTTTTGCGTCCTTCGCGAATCCTTCGCGTCCTCTGCGCCCGGCTGTTGGCTGTTCTTCAGCCGCCTGCCGATCGCCGCATGGCCCGCGCGCTGTCGAGCATCTGCCCAAGCTCCTCACGCTTGCCCGGGCTGAAGGCGTCCAGATCGGCCTCGCTCAAACGCCCTTCATGCACCAGGCGCAGCAGCAGCCAGTCCAGGCGGGAATAGGTGTAGACGTATTTCCCCTCCAGCTCGCGCCCCACGTGGCGCAGGTGGTCGTGGATGGCCCACATGGCCTGCACGTCTTCGGCAGCGGCCGCGCGCGCCTTGAAGTCGGCCAGCACCTCGGCCAGCTCGGCCGCCAGCGCGGCGTCGTACAAGCGCCGCGCGGTTTTCTTGTCGGCGGCGCTCCATTTGTAGTCGGTGGTCATGCAGGTTGAACGGCGTTCAAGCCGATAAGCTCAGGCGGGTGAGCACTCTACCCCGCCGCATCGCCCACCTCGACATGGACGCGTTCTACGCCTCGGTCGAGTGGCTGCGCTATCCGCAGCTCAAAGGGCTGCCGATGGTGATTGGCGGCGGCCGGCGCAAGGAAGACGACCTGATCGGCCGCCTGAACGCCGAGCGGCCCGAGCGCAGCTGGACGGCCGCCGACCTGGCCGACATCCCCGTCAGCTTCTTCCCCCTGCTGCGCGACTACGTGGGCCGCGGCGTCATCACCACCGCCACTTACGCGGCGCGGCCCTTCGGCATTGGCTCGGCGATGGGGCTGATGAAGGCCGCCAGGCTGTGCCCGCAGGCCATCTTGCTGCCGGTCGATTTCGACCAATACCGTCACTACTCACGCGCCTTCAAGGCCGTCATTCGCGGCATTGCCCCGGTGATGGAAGACCGGGGTGTGGACGAGGTCTACATCGACTTCACCCACGTGCCCGGCGGCCAGCGCGAAGGCGGGCGCGTGCTGGCGCGGCTCATTCAGAAAAGCATTGCCGACGCCACGGGGCTGACCTGCTCCATCGGCGTCGCGCCCAACAAGCTGCTGGCCAAGATGGCAAGCGAGTTCAACAAACCGAACGGCATCAGCATCGTGCACGAGGGCGATGTGCAAACGCTGATCTGGCCGCTGCCCTGCCGCAAGATCAACGGCATTGGCCCCAAGGCCGACGCCAAGCTGCAAAGCCACGGCATCGCCACCATTGGCGAGCTGGCCGCGCGCGAGCGCCCTTGGCTGATGGCGCACTTCGGCAAAAGCTACGGCGCCTGGCTGCACGACGCCGCGCATGGCCGCGACGAGCGCCCCGTGGTCACCGAAAGCGAGCCCGTCAGCATGAGCCGCGAAACCACCTTCGAGCGCGATCTGCATGCCGTGCGCGACCGCGCCGAGCTGGGCCGCATCTTCACCCGCCTGTGCGAGCAGGTGGCGGGCGATTTGCAGCGCAAGGGCTACGTGGGCAAAACCATCGGCATCAAGCTGCGCTTTGACGACTTCAAGATCGCCACGCGCGACCAGACCGTGGCCGCGCACACGCAAGACGCGCAGCGCATCCGCCAGGTGGCCGGCCAGTGCCTCAAGCGCGTGGACCTCAGCCGCCGCATCCGCCTGCTGGGCGTGCGCGTCGGCTCGCTGGCCAAGCCGGATGCTCTGCATGCCGATGGCGATGCGGCGGCGGCCATGCCTTTGTTTGACGAAGCGGGTTGAGTGCGTTTGCCGGGCTGACAACTGCCGAACTGCCTCATGCCAAGGATGCGAAAAAGACAGGTGCAAGACATGGCTCGATGCACGTAGAAAAAAAGAAGCTGTTTGCGCTTGTTGTAAAACGAATTCAGATATTAAAGTATCTAAAACTGTTTAAAAACGTGCGCAAGCAGCTCATCTTTTTTTGATTTTGTAGGCTGGGTAGAGCGTCAGCAAAACCCAGCAACCCGGCGCGCGAGAACGCTGGGTTTCGCTCGGCGCTCTATCCAGCCGACGGGGTGTAGTGGTGCCGCCATTTAAAAATGGGGGTGCAGGCTCGCAGAAAAAACCGCCCCGCACGACAGGGGCGGCGCAGCTGCTCAGCGTGCCTTCATTCAGCCGCCAGCACCGTGCCCACACATTCACCAAAGCCGATGCGCGCCGCGCCTTCGCGCTCGCACCAGCCGCGCAGGATCACCGTGTCGCCGTCTTCCAGCCAGGTGCGGCTTTCACCGCCCGGCAGGGCGATGGGGTTTTTGCCGCCGGTGGTCAGCTCGATCAGGGCGCAGGCCTGGTCGAGCGTGGGGCCGCTCAAGGTGCCGGTGCCCAGCAGGTCGCCGGCTTGCAGGTTGCAGCCGTTCACGGTGTGGTGCGCCACCATTTGCGCGGCGGTCCAGTAGGCGTGCTGGTAGTTGGTGAGGGTGATGCGCGCGGGCACCGCCTGGGCGGCGCGCATCCGGGGCGTTTCGATCAGCGCTTCAAGCTGGATGTCCAGCCCGCCTTGCGCGCTGTTGGCCGCGCTGCTGAGGTAGGGCAGGGGCTGCGGGTCGTCGGCGGGGTGGCTGAAGGGCGCGCGAAAGGGGGCCAGCGCCTCCATCGTCACGATCCAGGGCGAAAGGGTGGACGCAAAGTTCTTGGACAGAAACGGCCCGAGCGGCTGGTATTCCCACGGCTGGATGTCGCGCGCCGACCAGTCGTTGAACAGCGCCAGGCCGAAGATGTGGTCTTCGGCGGCGGTGATGGGCACGGGCTCGCCCAGCGCGTTGGCCTGGCCGATGAACACGCCCAGCTCCAGCTCGATGTCCATGCGCGCACTGGCCTTGAGCACCGGTGCGTCGGCGTCGGGCGGCTTGACCTGGCCCTTGGGCCGCTTGAAGGCTTGCCCCGACACGCCGATGGACGAGGCGCGGCCGTGGTAGGCGATGGGCACCCACTTGTAGTTGGGCAGCAGCGGGTTGTCGGGGCGAAACAGCTTGCCGATGTTGGTGGCGTGGTGCACCGAGGTGTAGAAGTCGGTGTAGTCGCCAATGCGCGCGGGCAGCGTGTACTCGGCCTGCGACTGCGGCACCAGGCAGGCTTGCAGGGTGGCTTGCTGCACAGCGCCTGTCTGCAATGCTTTGGATAGCGACTTGCGCAGATGAGACAAGGGCTTCGGGCCCATGGCCATCAGATGGTTGAGGGTGGATTCGGCCGCGGCCTGCGCGGGCGCGAGTGCATCGCCGCTGAACACGCCCGCGGCCACGGCGGCGGCCATGTCCACGATCTGATCGCCAATGGCCACGCCGCCACGCCAGGGCTCTGGCGTGCCCGCGCGGCGGAAGATGGCGAAGGGCAGGTTCTGGATGGGGAAATCGGTGCGGCCATCGTTGGCCGAGGCGACCCAGCTTTGCAGCGCGGGGTGGTGGGTTTCGTTCAGTGCGGGCATGCGTGTGTTGTCTCGTCAGGTGCGGTGATGAATCGGAGAATGGGCAGCCCCTGCGGGTGGTCTTGCCCAGCCGGACAGTATCGCGCCTTGCCCCGCTTCAGGGCAACCGATCCATCGCTTCGGACGTGAGCTGCCCAAGGATGCCAATCGCCCGGGATGCGACAGCTGCGCATCAAAGCCAGGGCTTTCGGGGTGGGTTCACGCTGGCTTTGCTCGATGGACGAAAGATGCAAGGGTGGGTGCTGGCACCCACGCCTTGCCGCCTGCCGAACGCGCTGTCCGCTTGGGTGCCAGCACCCACCCCGCAGTGTCAGGCGGTCAGAGCGGTCTGCGCACGGCGCTACCCCGCCACGCCCTCCACCAGCAGCCGCACCCGCCGCACGCCTTGCCATTCGTCGGCTTCCAGCCGAAAGGCGAGCAGGGCGCGGGCGGGCAGGGGGTCGGTGTGGCCGAACCAGATGCCGTCCACGGGCTGGCCCTGGTGGCGCAGTTTCAGGGCCAGGTGTTTTTCGCCGACCAGGCGCTGGCTGATGACTTCGACCTCTTCGCTGAACACGGGCGGGGCAAAGCCCTGACCCCACACCGCCGCGTGCAGGGTGTCCACCATGTCGGGGCGGCGGTATTCGGGGGGCAGGGGGCCGTCGGTCTCCAACCGGCGGGTGAGCGTGGCGGCGTCCAGCCATTCGGCGGCGACTTGTTGCAGCGCGCGGTCGAAGGTGTCGAAGTGTTCCTCGGCAATGGTGCAGCCGGCGGCCATCGCGTGGCCGCCGAATTTGATGAGCACGCCAGGGTGGCGCTTGGCGACCAGGTCGAGCGCGTCGCGCAGGTGAAAACCAGCGATGGAGCGGCCCGAGCCTTTCAGCTCGCCCGCGTGCCCCGGCGCGCTGCTGGCGGCAAAGACGAAGGTGGGGCGGTGCAGCCGGTCTTTCAGCCGCGCGGCAACGATGCCGACCACGCCTTCGTGAAAGTCGGGGTCGAACACGGCCAGTGCGGAAGGCGGCGGCATGTCGGGGTCGAACAGCCCTTCGGCGATCTGCATGGCCTGCTCGCGCATGCCGCCTTCGATTTCGCGGCGCTCGCGGTTGATGCCGTCGAGCGTGCGCGCCAGCTCATCGGCGCGGGCGGCGTCGTCGGTCAGCAGCAGTTCGATGCCCAGCGTCATGTCGGCCAGGCGGCCGGCGGCGTTGATGCGCGGGCCCAGGGCAAAGCCGAAGTCGAAGGTGGTGGCCTTGTGGCTGGCGCGACCAGCGATTGAAAACAGAGCGCTCAGGCCCGCAGGCAAGTGGCCGGCGCGGATGCGGCGCAGGCCCTGCGCGACCAGGCGGCGGTTGTTGGCGTCGAGCCGCACCACGTCGGCCACGGTGCCCAGCGCGACCAGGGGCAGCAGCGCGTCGAGCTTGGGTTGCGGCACTTGGCCCCCACGCTGCGCAGCTTCGCTTGCTGCGCTGCCCCCCAGGGGGGCGCTCGCGCCTTGGGACGGCCCGGCGGCGCTCGGCGCGTCAAACACGCCGCGCGCCCGCAGCTCGGCGCGCAGCGCCAGCAGCACGTAGAACATGACGCCCACGCCGGCGATGGATTTGCTCTCGAAATCGCAGCCGGGCTGGTTGGGGTTGACGATGACGTCGGCGGCAGGCAGCTCAGCGCCGGGCAGGTGGTGGTCGGTCACCAGCACTTGCAGGCCGAGCGCTTTCGCGCGCGCCACGCCGTCGACGCTGGCGATGCCGTTGTCCACGGTGATGAGCATGTCGGCGCCCTGGGCGGCCACGCGCTCGGCGATGGGGGGGGTGAGGCCGTAGCCGTCGGTCACGCGGTCGGGCACCAGGTAGCTGGCGTGGGCAGCGCCCAGCAGCCGCAGGCCGCGCACGCCCACGGCGCAGGCGGTGGCACCGTCGCAGTCGTAGTCGGCCACGATGCACAGGCGCTTTTGCGCGGCGATGGCATCGGCCAGCAGCACGGCGGCTTCGCGCGCGCCCTTGAGTGCGGTGGGCGGCAACAGGCGCGCCAGGCCTTCGTCCAGCTCGTCAGCCGACTGCACGCCGCGCGCGGCAAACAGGCGCGCCAGCAGCGGGTGCACTCCGGCTTGCTCCAGCGCCCAGGCGGCGCGGGGCGGGGTGTCGCGGATGTCGATTTTCATGGGGGGTGGGGGTCAGAGAGCGGGGGCTGAAAAGCCAGAACTGCCGGACGCGAAAAATTCAGAATTCAAATGAAATTGTCATGAAACCTTTGTAAATACAGCGCAAGAAGCTATATTTTTGAGAGTAAATCACGGGCTATTTTTGCGCGCTGCGCGTGCCGGCACGCTGCTTTGTAGGCTGGGTAGAGCGAAGCGAAACCCAGCATGCGGCATGGGCAAGAAGCTGGGTTTCGCTTCGCTCTACCCAGCCTACGAAAGCCACGAAATCCACTTCTTGGTATTTCTTTCGCGTCCTTCGCGAATCCTTTGCGTCCTTGGCATGAGGGTGTTGGGCTGTTGCCTCAGTCCTGCCCCTGTGGCGCCAGGTCTTCAAACACGTCGGCCAGCGGCGCTTCGAAGTCCAGCGAGGGCAGCACCAGTGCGCGTTCGCCTTCGCGTGCGGCCAGCAGCCAGTTGCCGTCTTCCACGCGGCGATAGACCTCCACCGTGCGGGTGTCGGGGTCGATCAGCACGTATTCGCGCAGGCTGGGCAATTGCCGATAGGCGGCGAACTTGCGGCCACGGTCAACGGACGCCGTGCTGTCGGACAGCACTTCGATGACGACCTGCGGCTCGCGCGCCACACGCTCGGCGGCCAGGTCGGCGGGCGAGCAGCTGACGAACACGTCGGGGTAGAACACCGCGTCGGCGGCGGCCACTTCGAGCTGCATGTCGGCGATGTAGGCGCGGCAGGGGGTGCCGCGCAGGTGGTTCTTCAGCAGCGTGGCCACGTTGAGCGACACGATCACGTGCGACTGGCGCGCGCCGGTCATGGCGAAGACGTCGCCTTGCCAATACTCGTGCTTGTGCTCGGGCTGGCTGGCTTCCCAGTCGATGAAAGCGGCGCGGTCCATCACGTATTTTTCAGCGGGCAATCCCATGGCTGTGTTCCTTTGGGCGTTGATGGCACGCAGTGTAGTGGTGCCTTTCAGGCGGTGAAAACGGCTCAGAGTGCCGCCAGCACATCGGCCAGGGGCTGGCGTTGCCAAAGCCTGGCCAGGCGCTGCCATGGGCTGCCTGCGGCGGCGCCCCAGGTCAGCGCCGCGCGCGGGCCGCACAGGGTCAGCCGCACGTCGGCGCCGGCGTTCAAGGCGGCGTGCAAGGGGGCCAGCGCATCGGCGTCAATGGCCTGCCAGGTGGCGGCGCGGGCGGCGGCGTCGGTCGGATCGAGGGCGGACAGGCGCGCATCCACCCGCACCTGTGGGGTGGGCGCGGGCAGGTGGTCGAGTCGGCCTGCGCCCTCGGCCCACAGCGCGTTGACGGGGGGCTGGCGGCGGGTGTCGCGTGCGTCGTTCACGGGGTGGGTGTAAAGCAGCATTTGCAGCTCGTTTTGCAGGCGCTGCCAGTGACGCTGGTGCTCGGGCGTGGCGGCGCGGGCCAGTTGCGTGGGGGTGATCGAGCGCCCGCTGGCACTGGCCAGCGATGGCGCGTGCATGCCGTCAAACACCGCACCGCGCGCCAGCCACGCACCGGGCGCGTGGTAGTCGAGTGCGATGCCGTCTTCGGCCAGCAGCGGCGCGCAGGCGGCGTGCAGCGCGTGCGATTCGGCATCGGTCAGCGCCAGCGCGGCGGGGTCGGTGAGCTGGGCGTCGCCCATGCCCAGCTGCCAGTGGCACGGCCTGAGCCAGGCGCAGGCCGTGCCGGTGGTGGCGGTGTCGAACGCGGCCCAGGGCGTCAGGCCAGGTGTGTCGGGCAGGCCGCGGGCGCGGGCCAGCGCGGTTTCCAGCGGGGTGGCGGCGGTGTCTTCATCGGCGTCGATGCGCCCCGCAGGGGCCAGGCGGCGCAGCAAGGCGGCCAGGTGGGGCAGGGCGGGCAGCGCCGCATCGCCCGGCTGCACGGGGCCAGCGGCGGCAATGAGCAGGTGCGACGTGTCAGGCAGGGTCACGGCGAAAGCAGGCGGGTGTGGTTGAGGGGGCCAGGGTATTCACGCTGAACGCCGAACGCCGAACCCCATCGCCCATTGTCCGGGATGCCACAATCATCGGCTGGCCTGCGGGCCGCTGGCTCTCTCGTTTCACCGTCTTTCCCTGCGCATGACTTCATCTTCCCGCCTGCCTTACGAATGGCTGCTTGGCTGGCGCTACACGCGCGCCGGGCGCGCCACGCGGCGCAACGGTTTCATCAGCTTCATCTCCGCCGCGTCCATGCTGGGCATTGCGCTGGGTGTGGCGGCGCTCATCATCGTGCTGAGCGTGATGAACGGCTTTCAGAAAGACGTGACGGGCCGCATGCTGAGCGTGATCTCGCACGTGGAAATCTTCACGCCCGACGGCGGCGCGCTGCCTGATGCCGCCCGCACCCTGGCCGAGGCGCGGCAGAACACGGAAGTGGTGGGCGCAGCGCCCTTCATCGGCGCGCAGGGCCTGCTGGCGCGGGGCGAAACCATGCAGGGCGCGATGGTGCGCGGCATCGACCCCGCGCAAGAGCCCGAGGTGACCGACGTGGCCGCGCAACTGAAAGACACGGTGCTGCCGCGCCTGGTGCCGGGCGAATTCGGCATCGTGCTGGGGGGCGATCTGGCGCGCCGGCTGGGCGTGAACGAGGGCGACCAGGTGACGCTGATCGCGCCCAGCGGCCAGGTCACGCCTGCGGGCGTGGTGCCCCGGCTGCGGCAGATGCGCGTGGTGGGCACGTTCAGCAGCGGGCACTATGAATACGACTCGGCCCTGGCCATGCTGCACATGGACGATGCCGCGCGCGTCTTCCGCCTGGAAGGGCCCACCGGCATCCGCCTGAAGCTGCGCGACATGCAGCGCGCCCGGCAGGTCACGGAGCAGTTGGCGGGGACGTTGAGCGGCCACCTGCTGCTGCTCGACTGGACGCGCCAGAACCGCACCTGGTTTGCCGCCGTGCAGCTGGAAAAACGCATGATGTTCATCATCCTCACGCTCATCGTGGCGGTGGCCGCCTTCAATCTGGTCAGCACGCTGGTGATGACGGTGCAGGACAAGCGCGCCGACATCGCCATCCTGCGCACGCTGGGGGCCAGCCCGGCAAGCATCATGAAAATCTTCATCGTGCAGGGTGCGCTGGTGGGCGTGATCGGCACGTTGGCGGGGCTGGCGCTGGGGCTGCTGATTGCCTTCAACATCGACGTGATCGTGCCCGCGCTGGAGCGGCTGTTCAACGCCAGCTTTCTGCCCAAAGACATCTACCTCATCAGCCAGATGCCCAGCGACCCGCGCGCGGGCGACATCGTGCCGATCGGCGTCATCAGCCTGCTGCTGGCTTTCGTGGCCACCATCTACCCGAGCTGGCGCGCCAGCCGGGTGAACCCGGCGGAGGCACTGCGATATGAATAAGCTCCCCCCTGAGGCGCTGCGCGCCTTCCCCCCTGAGGGGGGACAACGCTGGTGGCCGGGGAAACCCCGCCCACGGCGTTCTGGCATCGCCTGCTCCGCGGCGATTCGATGTCCTGCTGCGCGGCCTCCGGGTTTGGGGAGGTGGGGTGCGAGCGGAGAGGTGATATGAGTCCCATAGCTGATCGCGATCATTTGACAAGCCCTGCCACCGTACTGGAAGCCCAATCCGTCACCAAGCGCTTTGACGAAGGCCCGCTGGACGTGACGGTGCTGCACGGCGTCGATCTGCGCGTGCAAGCGGGCGAGACGCTGGCCATCGTGGGCCAGTCCGGCTCGGGCAAGAGCACGCTTTTGCATCTGCTGGGCGGGCTGGATGCGCCCACCAGCGGCAGCGTGCGGCTGATGGGCCACGACTTGTCGAGCCTGTCGCCTGCGACACAGGGCGATTTGCGCAACCGGCACCTGGGCTTCGTCTACCAGTTCCACCACCTGCTGCCCGAGTTCAGCGCGCTGGAGAACGTGGCCATGCCGCTGTGGATTCGGCGCCAGCCGCGCGAGCAGGCCGCCCAGGTGGCCGCGCGCATGCTGGCGCAGGTGGGGCTGGCCGAGCGCGTGCACCACCGCCCGGCAGAGCTGTCGGGCGGTGAGCGCCAGCGCGTGGCCATTGCCCGTGCGCTGGTCACGCAGCCCGCCTGCGTGCTGGCCGACGAGCCCACCGGCAACCTCGATCGCGCCACGGCCGATGGCGTTTTCGAGCTGATGCTGCAACTGGCCGCCGATCACGGCACCGCCTTCGTGCTGGTCACCCACGACCAGGCATTGGCCGCGCGCTGCCAGCGGGCGCTGCGGCTGGATCGGGGCCGGCTGGCCGGCGCCTGAGCGCTGCCACGCGCAGAACGCCCAGGCCATGAACCGCTGGTACTTCGGCTGGAACATCGTTGCCGCATCGGCGCTGCTGACGCTGCTGTCCACCGGCATGCGGCTGGGCATCGGGCCGTTTTTTCTGCCCATCGCGCACGACCTGGGTTTCAGCCGCAGCCTGCTGGCCAGCATCATCGCGGTGGGCATGCTGTGCTACGGCCTGGCGATGCCGCTGGCGGGCTGGATGATCGCGCGCCACGGCACGCGCACGGTGCTGCTGGTGGCGGTGGTCATCGTCGATGCGGCCACGTGGTGGACCGTGGTGGCGGGCAGTGCCACGGGTTTTCTGCTCTCCTTCGGCGTGCTGCTGTCGGTGGGCCTGGCGTTTTGCAGCCCGGTGGCCTTCACGCCCATCATCAGCCACTGGTTCACGCGCCAGCGCGGCATGGCGCTGTTCTTCCTGTCCACCGGCTCGATGGCGGGCATGGCCCTCATGACGCCGGTGCTCACCGCCGCCATCGACATGTTCGGCTGGCGGGCCACGCTGGTCGGCTTTGCGGCGGCGCTCACGTTGCTGTCGCTGCCCATGGCCTTCTTCATCATGCGTGACGAGGCGCCGGCGGGCACCGACCTGCCCGTGTCCCCTGCCGCCACGCCTGCCACCGCCCCCGCCGTGGCCTTGCCGCCGCCGATGCGGCTGGGCGAGGCGCTCGGCACCGCGCCGTTCTGGATGGTGTGCGCGGGGCTGTTCGCCTGCGGTTTCAGCATGAACCTGCTGGGCACGCATGGCGTGCCGATGCTGATGGACCATGGCTTCGACGCGCACACCAGCGCCATGGGCATCGGGCTGATCGGCTTCGTTGCCATCTTCGGCACGTTGGTGCTGGGGCGTTGGTCTGATCGGCTGCCACGGCGCAACATGCTGGCGGTGATCTACGCCGTGCGTGGCCTCGGCTTTTTCGCGCTGGTGATCGTCGGCACGCACTGGGAGCTGTATCTGGCCGCCAGTGTGGGCGGGCTGGTGTGGGCGGGCAGCATCGCGCTGTCGTCGGCCATCCTGGCGGACGTGTATGGCGTGCGGCTGGTGGGCGTGCTGTATGGCCTGGCCTACGTCGGCCACCAGGTCGGCGGCATGGCCAGCGCCTGGCTGGGCGGCTGGGGCTACGAGCGCTTTGGCACGCACTGGCTGGCCTTTGGCGCAGCGGGCGTGCTGCTGCTGGCCGCCGCCGCAGTGGCCATGCGCTTGCCGGCGCAGCGGCCCGCGATGGCGGCGGCCTAGACGGTTTGGGTCAAGACGGCTGTGCCGCCCCTGCGGCAGCTTGACCGCTACACGCAGCGCGCGCCATCCACCTCGATGCACACGCCGCTGATGAAGGCCGCTTCGTCGCTGGCCAGATACAGCGCGGCATTGGCCACGTCCTGCGCTGTCGAAAAGCGGCCCAGCGGAATGGTGGCGCGGAATTTGGCCTTGCGTTCCTCGTCCAGCGGCCCGCCCGCGAATTCGGCAGACAGGCCGGTGTCGGGGTTGAAGACGGGGTTGAGGCAGTTCACGCGGATGTTGTCCGGCCCCAGCTCGGCGGCCATCGACTTGGATGTGCCGATCACCGCCGCCTTGCTGCCGTTGTACCAGGTCAGCCCCGGGCGCGGGCGCAGCCCTGCCGTGCTGGCGATGTTGATGAAGCTGCCGCCGCCTGCCTGCCGCATGGCGGGCACGCCGTGCATGGCGCTCCAGTAGATGCTTTTCATGTTGACGGCGTAGACCTTGTCGAACTCGGCCTCGCTCACCTCCAGCATGGGGCGGTTGCGGTGCGTCCAGCCGGCGTTGTTGACGATCACGTCCAGCTGGCCGCCAAAGGCCTGCGCGGCGGCCACCAGCGCCTGCCAGTCGGCGCTTTGCGTCACGTCGCCCGCCATGAAACGCGCCTGGCCGCCTGCGGCGCGCAGGTCGGCGGCCACCTTTTCGCCCAGCGCGGGCTGGATGTCGTTGACGATGACTTGCGCCCCCTCGGCGGCCAGGCGGCGGGCAATGCCCTCGCCAATGCCGCCGCCGGCGCCGGTGACGATGATGCTTTTGCCCTGCACGCGCATGAACTTTGTCTCCAGGTGGCGTTTTGAATCGCACGAGTGTAGGGCGCTGCCCGTACCATGTCGCCACCACGCACCCCATGCGTGCTTTTGTGTTCCAACCAAGGAGAGTATTCATGTCGAACCTGGCCGATGAACTGATGGCGCAACTGCAAGGCGCGCCCGCGCAGCAAATGGCGCAGCAACTGGGCGCCAATCCGGAGCAGGTGCAGCAAGCGCTGGGCGCGGCGCTGCCCATGCTGCTGGGCGCGCTGGGGCGCAACGCGCAGCAGCCCGGCGGTGCCGAAGCGCTGCTGGGCGCGCTGGAGCGCGACCACGGCGCGGCTGCCGCAGGCGGTGGACAGCAGGCGCTCAACCTGGGGGGCTTGCTGGGCGGGCTGCTGGGTGGCGGCGCGCAGGGCGGCGGCGCAGCCGGTGGCCTGGGCGGCTTGCTGGGCAGCGTGCTGGGCGGGGGCGCGCCTGCCAGCCGCCAGGTGGACGCGGGCGGCATCCTCGGCCACATCCTGGGTGGCGCACAGCCGCGCGCCGAAGCCGGGCTGGGCCAGGCGGCGGGCATGTCGAGCAACCAGTCGGCACAGCTTTTGAAAATGCTCGCGCCCATCGTGATGGCGTTCCTGGCCAACCGCGCCCGCGCGGGCAACCTCGATGCCGGCGGCCTGGGTGGCCTGCTGGGGCAGGAGCACGCGCAGGTGCAGCAGCAGGGGGGCCTGGCCGGTGGCTTGCTGGGCGCCGTGCTGGACCAGAACGGCGACGGCAAGTTCGACATGAGCGACCTGCTGAAAATGGGCGGCAGCCTGCTGGGCGGGCGGCGCTGACTGCCGGCGCGGGTTCTCGTGCGATGACCGATTCATCCACCGCGCCCGCGCTGCCCACGCAGGCCGCGCACCAGCTCAGCATGACGGTGCTCATGTCGCCCGACATGGCCAACTTCTCGGGCAACGTGCACGGCGGCGCCATCCTCAAGCTGCTCGACCAGGCGGCCTATGCCTGCGCGTCGCGCTATGCCGGGCGCTATGTGGTCACGCTCTCGGTCGATCAGGTCACCTTCTTGCAGCCCATCCACGTGGGCGAGCTGGTCACGCTGCTGGCCAGCGTCAACTACACCGGGCGCAGCTCGATGGAGGTGGGCATCAAGGTCATCACCGAAAGCATCCGCGAGCAGGTGGTGCGCCACGCCAACAGCTGCTTTTTCACCATGGTGGCCGTGGACGACGAGGGCAAGCCTACCGCCGTGCCGCCGCTCGCACCCGCCACCCCCGACGAGCGCCGCCGCTGGCGCGCCGCCGAACTGCGCCGCGAGCTGCGTCACGAGCTGAACGCGCGCTTTGCCCAGGTGCGGCAGGCGGGCAATGAGGGCTGACGCTTGGGCGGTGGCTGGATGCCACTGCGTATAAAAAGAAAGTGAGCTGCTTGCGTACGTTATTAAACACTTTTAGATATAGAACCATCTGAAAATGTTTTAAAACGTACGCAAGCAGCTCACTTTTATGGTTAATTCTGCATTTGGCCTTGCAAGTGGGCGCGCTACCGCGCCAGCACCGCGCGCGCCGTGGCGCCGGTGGCCTCGGGCCCGGCGCGCAGCACCAAGCGCGTGGCGGGCGGCGGGGGCAGGCCGCTGGCGGCATCCAGCAGGCGCAGGCCGTGGCCCGGCGGCAAGGTGTGGCGCGACAGCAGCGACACGCCCAGCCCCGCCTGCACGGCAGCCAGCACGCCCGCCACGTTGGGGCAGCTGTAGGCCAGTCGCCAGCGGTGGCCCAGCGCCTGCAACTGCGCCAGCGCGTGCGCACGAAACACGCAGCCGTGCGGAAACAGCACCAGCGGCAACACGGGCTGCGCCTCGGCCCGCTGCGCGGCGCCGCCGGCCACCCACAGGGGCGCGTCGGGCCAGGTGTCGGGCGCGTGCTTGTCGTCGGCGGCCGGCAGGGTGGCCGTGGGCGGCCTCATCGGCATCGTGCCGGTGGTGCTGGGCATTGCGCTGGTGACGCGGGAGCGGGGGTGAAAGCCATTGCAGTTATTCATGGGGCTGGCGCGCCAACCGCAGGGCATGAAATGCATGACGAATGACCGCGCTTTAACGAGCGCATGACCAATGACTCAAGTCATCAGCTGGTGCGGCGTTTTCGTCATTTGTCATGGCGCGTCAGCGCCGGTCATTGAGCCAAGCGAAGTCATTTCATTTCAAGCCGCTGCCAGGCCGGTGCAGGCCAGCAGCCGCTCGAAGGCCGGGGTGATGTCTTCATCGGGCACGCAGGCGTAGCCCAGCAGCAGCCCGCGTCCGCCCGGGGCGCGCTGGTAGTAGCGCGACAGGGGGCGCACCAGAATGCCGTGTTGCGCGGCCTGGTGTGCCAGGGCCACGTCGTCGGTGCCTGGCGGCAGTTGCAGCACCAGGTGCAGGCCGGCCTTGCTGTCGTGCGGGTTGCAGGCACCGGGGCCCAGGCGCTGCACGATCAGATCGCGCAGCAGCGCGCGGCGGCGCGCGTAGACCAGGCGCATGCGGCGCACGTGCGCGGCGTAGTCGCCCGCGCGCATGAATTCGGCCAGGGCTGCCTGCGTCATCAGGTGGCCGTCGCGGTACAGCTCGGCGTGCGCGGCGCGAAAGGCCGGCGCCAGCGCCGTGGGCAGCACCATGTAGCCGATGCGCAGGCCGGGGTACAGGGTCTTGCTGAAGGTGCCGATGTAGATCACGGGTGCCTCGGGCTCCAGCCCTTGCAAGGAGGCAATGGGCTGGCCGGCAAAGCGGAACTCGCTGTCGTAGTCGTCTTCCACGATCCAGCTGCCGTGGCGGCGCGCGTGCTCCAGCAGCGCGCGCCGGCGCGTGAGGCTCATCACGCTGCCCAGCGGGTACTGGTGCGAGGGCGTGACGAAGATGAAGCGCGGCGCCAGCTGCCGCTCGCCTGCCGCGCGGTGGGGCAGGGTGATGCCTTCGCCGTCCACCGGGCGCGCCAGCATGCGGATGCCGTTGATGTGCAGCAGGCTGCGAATGCCCCAGTAGCACGGGTCTTCGACCCACGCCGTGTCACCGGGCGTGCCCAGCAGGCGCACCACCAGGTCGATGGCCTGGTGAATGCCTTCGGTCACCACGATCTGGCTGGCGTCGCACTGCACGGCGCGGGCCATGCGCAGGTGCTCGGCCAGCGCCTGGCGCAGTGCCAGCAGGCCGCCGCCCGCGCCATAGCTCAGCAGATCGGGCGCGGGCTGGCGCCACAGGCGGGCGGTGATTTGCGCATAGCGCTTGTGCGGAAAGCGCGTGACGTCGGGCACGCCGGGCATGAAGGCGCCCCATTGCGCGGGCGAAGCCGATGCCTGCGCCAGCAAGGCGCTGCCCCGGGCCGACAGCGGCGCCAACTCTTGCGCGGGCGGGGGCGGCGCATCCCGCCGGTTGGCGGCCGAAGGCGGCGCGGTGGCGGCCACGAAGGTGCCGCTGCCTGGGCGGGCACGCACGTAGCCTTCGGCCAGCAGTTGGTCGTAGGCAAACAGCACGGTGTTGCGCGACACGCCCAGCTCCAGCGCCAGATCGCGCGACGGCGGCAGGCGCGTGTGCGGCGCCAGGCTGGTGTCCAGAATGGCGTCGCGAATGCAGTGGTAGAGACGGCGGTTGCGCGGCACGCTGGCGTCCGCCTGCAGCGAGCCCAGGCGCTGAAGCAGCAGGTCGCCGCAGAGCGAGTGCATATTGGCTCCATCAAATCCATGCCAAGTGGCCCTTTATTCTGGGGCCATCACGCGCTTCAATGGGGCCATGAAAACCCCTGCCGAACCGACGCAAGCCACACAGCGCCGCCTGGCGGCCACCCCGCGCGGCGTGGGCGTGCTGTGCGACTTTTATGCCGAGCGGGCCGACAACGCCACCTTGTGGGCCGCCGATGGCCGCCAGCTGATCGACTTTGCCGCTGGCATTGCCGTGCTCAACACCGGCCACCGCCATCCGCGCGTGGTGCAGGCCGTGGCCGATCAACTGGCGCGCTTTACCCACACGGCCTATCAGGTGGTGCCCTATGAAAGCTACGTGGCGCTGGCCGAGCGGCTCAACGCGCTGGTGCCGATCGACGGGCCGGTGAAAACCGCGCTGTTCACCACCGGCGCCGAGGCGGTGGAAAACGCCGTGAAGATCGCGCGCGCCCACACCGGACAGCCAGGCGTGATCGCGTTGTCGGGCGCCTTTCACGGCCGCACGCTGATGGGTATGGCGCTGACGGGCAAGGTGCAGCCGTACAAGGTGGGGTTTGGGCCTTTTCCGTCCGACGTGTACCACGCGCCGTTTCCGGCCGGGGCGTCAGACGCTGATGTGGCGCAGGCCCTGGCGGCCTTGCGCGGGCTGCTTCAGTCCGACATCGATCCGGGCCGCGTGGCGGCCATCATCGTCGAGCCGGTGCAGGGCGAAGGCGGCTTTCGCCCCGCGCCGCCGGCCTTCATGCAGGGCCTGCGTGCGGTGTGCGACGAGCACGGCATGCTGTTGATTGCCGATGAAATCCAGACCGGCTTTGGCCGCACGGGCCAGGTGTTTGCCATGTCGCACCACAGCGTGCGCCCTGACCTGATGACGCTGGCCAAAAGCCTGGCGGGTGGCCTGCCGCTGTCGGCCGTGTGCGGCCGCGCCGAAGTCATGGACGCGCCCCAGCCGGGCGGGCTGGGCGGCACCTATGCCGGTCACCCGCTGGCCGTGGCCGCAGCCCACGCGGTGCTGGACGTGTTGCAGGACGAAAAGCTGTGCGAACGCGCGCAAGTGCTGGGCCGCCAGTTGACCGACCGTCTGCACGCATGGCGCGCCCGCTGTCCCGGCCTGGCCGATGTGCGCGGGTTGGGTTCGATGGTGGCCGCCGAGTTTGTCGACCCCGCCACCGGCCAGCCCGACGCCGCCCTGGCGCGGCGCGTGCAAGAGCGCGCACTGGCGCACGGCCTGCTGCTGTTGACCTGCGGTGCGCATGGCAACGTCATCCGTTTTCTGTATCCGCTCACGATCGAGCAGGCGCAGTTCGACGAGGCATTGCAGATTCTGGAGCGGGTGTTGACGGACTGATTTTTTTGGCAAGGAGCGACCGACCATGCGACCGACGATGCAGTGGACTATCTTCAAAACAGGCGTGGCCGCCGTGGCCCTGACGGGCGCGGCGCTGGCCGGTGCGCAAGGCGCTGGTGACTGGCCCAGCCAGCCGGTGCGGATGATCGTGCCGTTCTCTCCCGGCGCGGCGACGGACCAGATCACGCGCCAGTTGGGCCATGGCCTGGCCCAGAAGCTGGGGCAGAACTTCATCGTCGAAAACCGGCCCGGCGCGGCGGCCATGATCGGCAGCGAGGCGGCGGCGCGCGCGCCGGGCGATGGCTACACGCTGCTGATGTCGGGCCCCGCGTCCATGGTGACCAACCGCTTTCTGTACAAGAAGCTCAGTTACGACCCCGACGCCTTCGAGAAAGTGGCCGTGGTGGCCGTCACACCCAACATCCTGCTGGCGCACCCTTCGATGCCTTTCAAGACGCTGGCCGAGATGGTGGCCTACGCCAAGGCGCACCCCGGCAAGCTGAGCTATGCATCTTTCGGCGCGGGCACCACGTCGCACCTGGCGGGCGAGCTGCTCAAGGCGCAGGCGGGCATCGACCTGCTGCACGTGCCGTTCAAGGGCGCGGGCGAGGCCATTCCCGCGCTGCTGTCGGGCCAGGTGTCGATGTACTTCGACACCATCATGACGGGCCTGCCGCACGTCAAGGCGGGCAAGCTGGTGGCGCTGGGCCTGTCCAGCGCGCAGCGCTCGCCACTGGCGCCCGAGGTGCCGACGATTGCCGAGCAGGGCTACCCCGGCTACGACATCGCGCCGTGGTACGGCATCGTGGCACCCAAGGGCACGCCGCCCGCCATCGTGCGCCAGCTCAACACCTCGATCAACCAGCTGCTGCAAGAGCCTGCCTTTCGTGACAGCCTGGCGGGCACGGGTGCTGAGCCGCGTGGCGGCAGCGTGGCCGATTTCGAAGCCATGGTGAAAGAAGAAATTCCGCGCACCGAAAAGCTGGTCAGGCAATCGGGCGTGACCATGCAGTAAGTTCCTTGCCACCGTTTCTTTTTTTCTGAGTTGACCCATGCCCGATTTCGACTGGCGCTTTCCCTACCCCTCGCAACGCATGCCCGTGCTGGCCGACAACGTGGTGGCCACCGGCCAGCCGCTGGCCGCACAGGCGGGCCTGCGCATGCTGCTGGGCGGCGGCAACGCGGTGGATGCCGCGCTGGCCACCGCCATCGCGCTCACGGTGGTCGAGCCGGTGATGAACGGCATTGGCGGTGATTTGTTCGCACTGGTGTGGCACAAGGGCGAGCTGCACGGCCTGAACGCCAGCGGCCGCTCGCCCGCCGGCTGGACGCCCGGGCATTTCGCCCAGTACACACAAATGCCCAAGACCGGCTGGGACACGGTCACCGTGCCGGGGCAGGTGGCGGGCTGGCGTGCGCTGTCGCAGCGTTTTGGGCGGCTGCCTTTTGAGCGCCTGTTCGAGCCCGCCATCGGCTACGCCGAGCGGGGCTTTCAGGTGTCGCCGCAAATCGCGCGCATCTGGGCGGCGCAGGTGCCGGTGCTGGCCCAGCAGCCGGGTTTTGCCGACGCCTTCTTGCGTGACGGGCGTGCGCCAGGGCCGGGCGAGCGCTGGCGCTTTGCCGACCAGGCCGCCACGCTGGCGCAAATTGCCGAAAGCGGCGGTGAGAGTTTTTACCGTGGCGCGCTGGCCGAGCGCATGGCGCACTTTGCCCGCCAGACCGGCGGCCTGCTGACCGAGGACGATCTGGCGCAGCACGCCGTGTCGTGGGTCACGCCGCTGGCGCAAGGCTTTCGCGGCTACCAGTTGCACGAGATTCCGCCCAATGGGCAGGGGTTGGCGGCGCTGATCGCGCTGGGCATTCTGGAGCGCTTTGACCTGGAGGGCATGGGCCTGGACAGCGCCGCCGCCTACCACGTGGGCATCGAGGCCATGAAGCTGGCCTTTGCCGACCTGCACCGCCACGTGGCCGACCCGGCCAGCATGCGCGTGCCGGCATCGGCTTTTTTGGAGCCGGCCTACCTCAACGAGCGCGCCGCGTTGATCGACCTGCGCCGCGCCAGCACGCCAGCGGCGGGTTTACCCAAAATCGGTGGCACGGTGTATCTGGCCGCAGCGGACGCAGAGGGCACGATGGTGTCGTTCATCCAGTCCAACTACCGTGGCTTTGGTTCGGGCGTGGTGGTGCCGGGCACGGGCATCGCGCTGCACAACCGGGGCGAGGGTTTCAGCCTGGACGCCGCGCACGTCAACGCCGTGGGGCCGCGCAAGCAGCCGCTGCACACCATCATTCCAGGCTTTGTCACGCGGGGCGGGCAGCCGGTGATGGCGCTGGGCGTGATGGGCGGCTCCATGCAGGCGCAAGGCCACGTGCAGATGATGGTGCGCCTGGCGGCCTTCGGCCAGAACCCGCAGGCCATGAGCGACGCGCCGCGCTTTCGCGTGGAGCCGGGGCCGGTGGTCAACGTCGAATCGCACCTGCCGCCCGCCGTGGTGCAGGCCTTGCAGGGCATGGGCCACCACGTGGCGGTGGGCGCGCCGGACAGCCTGGACTTTGGCGCTGCGCAGATGGTCTACAAGACGCGCGAAGGCTACGTGGGCGCTTCGGATTCGCGCCGTGACGGGCAGGCGGTGGGGTTCTGAGCAGCGCCTTGGCTCACCCGTGCCGCACGGCCACCGTCTTCAGCGTGGTGAAGCCGTACAGCGCCTCGAAGCCTTTTTCGCGCCCGTGGCCGCTGGCGCCGAAGCCGCCGAAGGGCAGTTCCACGCCGCCGCCAGCGCCGTAGTTGTTGATGAAGACCTGGCCGCTTCGCACGCGGCGGGCCATGCGAAATTGGCGCGCGCCGTCTGCCGTCCACACGCCAGCCACCAGGCCGAAGGCGGTGGCGTTGGCCAGTTGCACGGCGTGGTCTTCACCCTCAAACGGCATGGCGCACAGCACGGGGCCGAAGACTTCTTCCTGCGCCACGCGGTGGTCAACCGGCACGTCGGCCAGCAGCACGGGGGCCTGGTAGAAGCCGGTGTCGGGCGCTTCGTCAACCACCGTGCCTTGCGCGACGAGGGGGATGCCGGCGCTTTGCGCGTCGCTCAAGAAATCCCACACGCGCTGCTGCTGGCTCTGGCGGATGAGCGGGCCAACGTCGAGGTTGAGCGCGGCGGGGCCGACGCGCAGGGCTTCAAAAGCCTCGCCCAGGCGGCCGAGCAGCGTGTCGTAAATGCCCCGCTCGATCAGCACGCGCGAGCCTGCGCTGCACGTTTGCCCGGCGTTTTGCACGATGGCGTTGATGACGACGGGGATGGCGGCATCCAGGTCGGCGTCGGCAAAGATGATTTGCGGGCTTTTGCCGCCCAGCTCCAGCGTGACGGGGCAGTGCCGCTCGGCAGCCACTTGGCTGATGAGGGTGCCCACGCGCGGGCTGCCGGTGAAGCTGAGGTGGTCGATGCCGGGGTGGCGCGCCAGCGCGTCGCCCACTTCGTGGCCGTAGCCGGTGACGATGTTGATGGCGCCGGGCGGAAAGCCCACGTCGGCGGCCAGTTGCGCCACGCGGACGAGCGACAGGCAGGCGTCTTCGGCAGGCTTGACCACGCAGGCGTTGCCCGCGGCCAGCGCGCCGCCCACGCTGCGCCCGAAGATCTGCATGGGGTAGTTCCACGGGATGACGTGGCCGGTCACGCCGTGCGGCTCGCGCCAGGTGAAGACGCTGTAGCCGCTCTGGTAGGGGATGGTTTCGCCGTGCAGCTTGTCGCACGCGCCGGCGTAGAACTCGAAGTAGCGCGCGAGCGCGGCGGCGTCGGCCTTGGCCTGGGTGGTGGGCTTGCCGCAGTCGCGCTGCTCCAGCTGCCACAGCTCGTCGGCGTGGGCTGAGACGGCTTGCGACAGGCGCATGAGCAGGCGGCTGCGCTCGGCGGCGCTGGTGCGGCCCCAGGGGCCGTTGAAGGCGGCGCGCGCGGCCTGCACGGCGGCGTCGATGTCGCGCGCGTCGCTGCGCTGAATCTCGTCAAAGGGCTGGCCGTCGGACGGGTCGATGACGGGCAGGGTCTGGCCGCTGGCGCTGGCGGCGGGGGCGTTGGCGATGAAGTTCAGTTGCATGCCGGCCATTGTGCGCGAGCGTGTGGGCTGGTGCCGAGGGGCCGTCAGGGCGGGGGGGCGGCGTCGACCCAGGGCGCGCGGTCGAGAAAGCGCGCCCACAGGCGCTGCCAGGGTGCCCACTGGTGGCCGCCGGGGGTGGTGAAGACCTGCGCGGCGGGCAGCACGGTGCCGACGAGGCGGTTGCTCATCACGAAGCGGTCGTCCTCGCCCCAGCCCATGAACAGGCGCGGGCGGCGCGCGGCCTCAGCCGCGTCGGCAAAGCCTTGCAGCCAGCGCCACAGGGCCAGGTCTTGCGCGTCGGCGGTGGGCCGTTGGCCGTCCCAGGTGCTGAGGCTGCCTGCGCGGGCGATGTGTGCGGGCAGGTCGCGCCGGCCCAGAAAGGCGGCCAGGGTGAAGAGGCCGTCGATGCTGCCCGCGTGCTCGCGCGCGGTGAGCAGTGCGCCGTAGCCGCCCAGCGATATGCCGCACAGCCACACCTGGGCGTAGCCGGCTGCGCGGGCCGGTTGCAGCACGTCGGCGTGCAGCTGCTGGACGATGCGCTGGGCGGTGTAGTAGCCGGCGTGGGCGTCGACGAGCTGCACGTCCACGTTCAGTGCGCGCTGGCGCACGGCGGCCACGAAGCCTTGGCGCTCGAAGTCGGCAGGGCCGTCGTAGGCGCCGGGCAGCAGCACCAGCAGGGTGGGCGCGCGTTGGCCGGGCCGGGCGAAGTGGGTGCGGCTGCCGATGGGCTGGGTGAGGGGCGGGGTCATCAGCGGCAGGCCGGTGCAACCGATGCCAAGGGCGGGCAGGGCGGCCAGACCGGCGCGGCAAAAAAGGCGGCGGTGCATGAGGCGCGCCCCGCGCTGCTCATGCGGGTTTGGGTGCGGGCTTGGTGGCGGTGTATTCGGAGCACACACCCAGCTCGACATGCCGCCGCACATCGGCAAAACCGGCAGCGCGCAGGGTGTCCAGAATGCGCGCGGGCGGGGCGCAGGCTTCGATGCTGTCCCAGTAATAGCGCCAGATGCGCGGCGTGTGCCGGGCCGAGCCTGACAGGCGCGCGGCCAGCGGCACCCAGCCGCGCATGTAGGCGCGCAGCAGCGCGTTGGCCAGGCGGCCTTCGGGCTGGGTGATTTCGAGCACGCACACGCGCCCGCCGGGCTTGAGTACGCGGTGAAACTCGGCAAACGCCGCGCCCACGTCGCCCACGTGGCGCAGCGCGTAGCCCATGCTGATGAAGTCGGCGCTGGCACCCGGCAGGGGGATGGCTTCGGCCTTGCCCTCCACCAGCCGCACCTGGCCCGCCAGCGGGCTGGCGGCCAGCATGGCGCTGCTGGGGTCCACGCCGGTAAGCAGCGCGGGCCTGCCGATGATGCGGATGGCCTGCGTGGCGACCAGGCCGGTGCCGAAGCCCACGTCCACCACCGCCATGCCGGCGGCCAGGCCCGCGCGCTCCAGCGCCTTGCGGCGGTACCAGGGGCCGGAGCCGAGGGCGAGATAGCGCTCGACCTTGTCGTAATCGGTGGCGGTGGCGTCGAAGATCTCGCGCAGAAAGCCGGCGCGCTCGTCCTCGGTGCGGTAGTAGCCGGGCAGGGGCTGGTGCGGCTCGCGCACCGGCGGGGCGGAAGGAGGCGGTTGTGCGGGCATGGGCGGCATCAGGCCGGGCAGGGCAGGGCAGTGATATATTGAAAAGTGAGCTTCTTGCGCGGCTTATAAAAGGATTTCAGATGAAAAGATGCCTGAAAATGCTTTATATCCTACGCAACAAGCTTCTCTTTTTCAGAAATTCGGCGTTGCCCATCAGCGTCGGCCACCGCGCGCCTTCACTGCCGTGGTGAACACGGGGCCCCACACGGGGTGCCCCTGCTCGGCCTGGGTGAGCCGAAAGCGCGGCGACAGCGCCAGGGCTTGCGCAAAGGCGCGCTCGCAGTCGGACAGGCGGTTGGTGACGCAGTAGCTGAAGGCGGTGTATTTCAGCGCCTGCACGCGCAGGGAGGCGGGCGACTGCACGGCCTGAAAGCGCGCGATGGCCGCGTCGTACTGCCCGGCGCGGTAAAGGCGCAGGCCGTCGGCGTGGATGACGGCGTTGGTTTCGGGTTCGGGTTCGGGCTCTTCTGCCGGTGCGGGCGGGGGCGCTGGCGCGGGCGCGGGCGCGGGGGCAGGGCGGGGGCGCTCGGCGGGGCGGCGGGACGCGGGCGAGCCGGATTCGCGCGAGGAGGTGGGGCCGAGCAGCTGCGCACAGCCACCGAGCGCGACGGCGACGCACAGCGCCAGGACGGCGGCCAGGCGGGGAGGATGTGTCGGGTTCACCACGGTGGGGTACGGCTGGATGGGCGTGATGGGTGACAGCGGGACGGCGCTGGCGATGGAGTGATCGGGTGATCAGGTCGAGCGCCGCTGGTGTGGCAGACGGCACGGATGGTCTTGAAGGCAAGGGCATGCGCTGGGCGGGCCATTGTAGCCAAGGCCCGTCATGACCAATGGGCTGGTCAATGCACTGCAAAACCTTGCGAGCGTGCTATCAAATGGTGGGCAACGCCGGATGGGCGCGCGCGATTTTTCTGCCTTGGCTGGTCTGGACGTGGCCGCGTTGGCGGCGGGCACCGCTGTGCGCTGCAAAGGGGCGCCCGGCGATGCGTGTTCAGTTGAACTCGTGTTGCAGCTTCACGTCCTGGCCGTTGCGGATGGTCACGGTTTGCGAGTAGGCGGGCAGGTCGGCGTTGCGGACTTCCACGGTGTGGGTGCCGGGCTGCAACCACAGCTGCTTGAGCGGGGGCGTGAGGCCTTTCATCGCGCCGTCGACATAGACCACACCCCAGGGGTAGACATCGAGCAGCAGCTGCGCGCCCACGCCCTGGGTGGCGGGGGCTTCGGCGACGGGCGGGGCGGCGGGTGCAGGCGGGGCGGCAGGGGTGGCCGGTGCGTCGGAGGCGGGGGCCGGTGCGGGCGTGGGTGCGGGTGTGGTGGCGACCGGCGTTGGCGCATCGTGCGGCGGGCTGGCGGGGCGCAGGGCGGCGGCCAGCGCGACGGCCACGGCGACGGCTGTGCCCAGGCCAAGTGTCAGCGCCAGGCGCGGATCGGCCCGGCGCAGCGCGGCCTGGGCAGACTGCGCCAGCGCGGCCAGGCGGGTGGCCGGGGCAGCAGGCGCGGGGCCCGGGCCGGGCCGCTGTGCGGCGCTGCGGGCGTCGCGCTCGCCCATGTCCAGCCGAGGCTGCTTGCGGCGCGCCCGCACCACGGTGCCGAGGGCGTCGGTGTGGGGCACGTTGGCGGCGGCCAGCGCGTCGGCTTCGGCGGCGTGGTAATGGGCCTGGGTGGCGGGGTGGGCGGCCTCGGGCGTGTCGATGGCAAGCCCGGGCTCGTCCGGCAGCGGGGCGAAGCCGGTGTTGCCGGTGTCGCTGCGCAGCGCGCCCAGCTCCACGCTCTGGCGGTGCATGTCGGCCCAGAAGGTGGGCAGGGTGAGCGCTTCGCGGAATTCGGCCACGCTGCGGATGCGCTCGTCGGGGTGCACGGTGAGGGCGCGGTCGATGGCGCGGGCGAAGGCGGGCGAGATGCCCAGGCCGGGCATCTCGGCCAGCTTGGGCAGCGGGTCTTTCAGCAGGCGCGACACCGAGGCGGTGACGGGCTTGCCGGTGATCAGGTAATGCAGCACCGCGCCCAGGCTGTACACGTCGGTCCAGGGGCCTTGCTCCAGCACGCTGTCGTATTGCTCGATGGGCGCGTAGCCGGGCTTGACGATGACGGTGAGCGCCTGCGTGGCGTCGCCCAGCGCCTGGCGCGCGGCGCCGAAGTCCAGCAGCATGGGCACGCCGGAGTCGAGCACCATGATGTTGTCGGGCGAGATGTCGCGGTGGTAGCAGTGGCTGGCGTGCAGCAGCTCCAGCGCGTCGAGGATGGGCGAGAGCATGTGCTTGAGCCAGGCCTCGCTGGCCACCAGGCGCGGCTCGGCCTCGCGCAGGGCGCGCAGGGTGCGGCCCTGGATCAGCTGCATGGCGATGTAGGCCGTGCGGTTCTGCTCCCAGAAGCGGTAGACGCGAATCAGCGCCGGATGGTCGAACTGCGCCAGCAGGCGCGCTTCGTCCAGAAAGCTCTCCAGCCCGCGCGCCAGGCCCGCCTGCATGCCGGCTTCGCGCGCGGCCATGCCGCCGTCGGCCGCGCGGGTGGCCAGCGCGCCGGGCATGTATTCCTTGATGGCGATGGTGCGGCGCAGCGAGTGGTCATACGCGCGGTAGACCGTGGCAAAGCCGCCTTCGCCCAGCACGCCGCGCAGCTCGAACTCGGCCAGGCGCGTGCCCTCGGGCAGGGCGCCGACCGAGAGCACCGAAGGCATGCTGGCGGGCGCGCGCTCAGGGGGCATGGGGGAGGGGGTGGTCATGGGGTGCGCAGTGCAAGGTGGCCGCCGGACAAGCCGCGCGGCCTGGCTTGGGGCTCAGGCAGGGTGGGGCTTGAACAGGAGGGCATTCGGCCAGAAGCGAGAATCAAAAAATACAACTAACGTACACAGTGGTCGTTTGGTGTGTGGAGTATGTCACTGCTTGGCGCCCTGCGCGTGTGGGAATTGACCGCCAGCCGGTGCGAAGTGTGGCGCGCACGCCGCACATGGGGTGCCGGGGTGGCGCAAGGGCAGTGCAAGGGCAGGGCCGTAAACTTGCCGGTTGGCTTTTTCAACGGCCTGCGGCACGGCGCAGGCCGCGTCACTTCCCCCTTCAAACCACGGAAACCCCCTCACCATGTCTCTTCGCAACGTCACCCCCGGCAGCAAGGCGCCCGAGCAGTTCAACGTCGTCATCGAGATCCCGATGAACGCCGACCCCGTCAAGTACGAGGTGGACAAGGAAACCGGCGCGCTGTTCGTCGACCGCTTCATGAGCACGGCCATGCATTACCCCGTCAACTACGGCTATGTGCCGCAAACCCTCTCGGGCGACGGCGATCCGGTGGACGTGCTGGTGGTCACGCCCTTTCCGCTGGTGCCCGGCGTGGTCATCCCCTGCCGCGCCATCGGCATCCTGAAGATGCAGGACGAAGCCGGCGACGACGCCAAGGTGCTGGCCGTGCCCACCGACAAGCTCATCAAGCTCTACAGCACCTGGCAAAGCCCCGACGACGTGCCCGAGCTGACGCGCAACGCGCTGGTGCACTTCTTCGAGCACTACAAGGACCTGGAGCCGGGCAAGTGGGTCAAGGTGCTGGGCTGGGAAGGTGCCGACGCGGCACGCAAGGAAATCGCCGATGGCATGGCCGCCGTGCAGAAGAAGTAAGCGCCGCAACAGGCCGCTGCCTGCGCCTGTGCATGCACGGGCCTGGCAGGAGATGAAAGAAATGTGAGCTGCTTGCGTACGTTTTAAAACATTTTCAGATATAAAAGTATCTAAATTTGTTTTATAACGTACGCAAGCAGCTCACTTTTTTGCATTTCATGCCCTGTTGCCCTTTCCTTCAGGGCAACGGCGGCGCACCCGGGGCAGGCACAATGCGCCCATGCTGCTGCACCCCCACATCGACCCCGTCGCCTTCAAGCTCGGCCCGCTGACCGTGCACTGGTATGGGCTGACCTACCTCGTCGCCTTCGCGCTGTTTTTCTTTCTGGCCACGCGCAGGCTGCGCCACGAGCCGTTCGCCAGCATCACCCAGCCCGCGCCGTGGACGCGGCGCGACATCGAAGACCTGCTCTTCTGGGGCGTGGTGGGCGTCATCGCCGGCGGGCGGCTGGGCTATTGCCTGTTTTACAAACCCGCGTATTACGCCGCGCACCCGCTCGAAATCTTCTACATCTGGCAAGGCGGCATGAGCTTTCATGGCGGCATGCTGGGCGTGATCGTGGCCATGGTGCTCTGGGCGCGCACGCGCGGGCGGCCCTGGCTGCAAGTGACCGACCTCATCGCCCCCTGCGTGCCGCTGGGCCTGGCCAGCGGGCGCATCGGCAACTTCATCAACGGCGAGCTGTGGGGCCGCGTGGCCGACCCCGCGCTGCCCTGGGCCATGGTGTTTCCCGGCGCGGTGCTGGCCGATGGCAGCAACCCCGCGCGCCACCCCTCGCAGCTTTACCAGTTCGCGCTCGAAGGCGTGCTGCTCTTCGTGCTGCTGTGGCTTTACGCGCGCCAGCCGCGCAAGATGGGGCAAGTCAGCGGCATGTTTTTGCTGGGCTACGGCGTGTTCCGCTTCATCGCCGAATACTTCCGCCAGCCCGACGCCCACCTGGGCCTGCTGGCGCTGGGCATGAGCATGGGCCAGTGGCTGTGCCTGCCCATGATGGCCGCAGGCATCGCGATGTGGGTGTGGGCCAGCCGCCGCCCCGCTGCTGCGGCCTGAGGCCCGCGTTCTTCCCTCTCCAACGTGGGCCTGCCGCCATGAGCGATACATCCGCATCCACCCCCGCCGAAGGCCCCAGCGCCCGCACCATGCGCGAGCGCCTGGGCGCGCTGCTGGGCCGCCCGCGCGAAGCGCTCTCGCCCCGCGTGCTGCGCCGCACCCTGGCCGAGCTGCAAGCCGTGAATGACCCCGCCATCAGCGACGTCGAAGGCGGCCGCCGCGCCGCCGGCGTGGCAGGCTGGTACGCCAGCGCCGCGCCCGAACAGCGGCGCGACTGCTGGCTGCTGATGAGCGAGCAGTTCGCCCCCGACGTCAGCGCCCTCGACGCCGCCCGCCAGGCCTACGAAGCCGCCCTGGGCACGCCTGACGAAGCCCGCGCCGAAGTGCAGCTGCGCCGCGCCCTGGTCGCGCCCCGCACGCGCCTTTTGCAACGCTTTGCCGCCTACCCCGAGGGCATGCGCTTTCTGCTCGAGATGCGTGCCGAGCTGCTGCCGCACCTCAAAAGCGACCCGCGCCTGCTGGCGCTGGATGCCGAGCTGGAGCAGCTCTTTTCCACCTGGTTCGACGTCGCCTTTCTTGAGCTGCACCGCATCAGCTGGCAATCGCCCGCCGCGCTGGTCGAAAAGCTCATCAAATACGAGGCGGTGCACGACATCA
>JAUNTQ010000159.1 GCA_030538605.1 Pseudomonadota bacterium | reverse complement strand
CGCTCGTCAAGGCGCGCATGAAAGAAGTCGACTCGCCCCTGGGCGGCGAGATGAGTGGCCACATCTTCTTCAAAGAGCGCTGGTACGGCTTCGACGACGGCACCTACGCCGGCTGCCGCCTGCTGGAAATCCTGAGCCGCAGCCCCAACCCCAGCGCCGTGCTCAACCAGCTGCCCACCAGCCACAGCACGCCCGAGATCAACGTGCCCTGCGCCGAAGGCGAGCCGCACCGCCTGGCCGCCCAGTTGCAGGCGCTGGCGGCCGAAGCCTTTGCCGCCCCCGCGCGGGTCAACACCATCGACGGCCTGCGCGTGGACTGGCCCGACGGCTTCGGCCTGATCCGCGCCAGCAACACCACGCCCGTGCTGGTGCTGCGCTTTGAAGGCCACACGCCCGAAGCCTTGAAGCGCATCGAGGCCGACATGCTGGCGCTGCTGCAGCGCGTCAAGCCCGATGCGCAGCTGGGTGCGTCCGCGCATTGAGGCGCAGGCCGACACGCGGACCGGGCACTTTCATAGGGTGCTTTGCCTTGAGTCAGGCGGCTAGCCAAACCCGTTCTTCTGAGGGTCTTGGCACCGTATTTGAGCAAGCATTGCACAGCGCACTGGGCTATCTCTCTCCTAATGAGTTCGAGCAGATCAATCAAGCAGAATCGAGGCAACCCCCGGTGGCAGCAGCCACCATCGCAGCGCTGAATTCTTCAGCGCTTAACTGTCCGTGACACGGGGGGGAACTCCACTGGCCAGCGCCTGCGCCTTCATGGAGGCGCACGCCGTCCATTCGGCCATGCTGGATGAAGCGTCCATGGCCAGCCGCCGCGCCTACCTCGGCAAAACCATGCGAGCGGCGGGCCGCTGATCTGGCAACGCCTGCTGCTGGGGCACGCCTGGTGCGGGCCAGGCGTGGGGTGCGTCAGCGCCGGGCGCGGGCCTTGAATGTGCCGGGGCGCCGCTTTCCGGTTCAGTGATTGGTCTGGCGCAGGGCTTCCTGCTGCTCGCGCATGCGCACGCACTGGGGGTGCTGGCTGCGGCCGGGCTGGCTGCATGCCGATTGCAGGCAGATGGCGTGGGCGATGAAGCGGCTGTCGGCGCAGAGGGCCGTGGGGGGCGCGGGTGCGGCGGGCGGCGGTGGCGCCGGAGCTGGCAAAGGGGGGGGCGGCGGCGGTTCGGGTGCGGGTGCCGGCGGCGGGGGTGGGCGCGGGGCAGGGCGCGGGCGCGCTGCCGAAGGGGGGGCAGGCGCGGCAACAGGTGCAGCAGGCACGGGGGCCGAGGCGCGGGGCGGGGCCGGCTGGGCATACAGGGCGGCGGCCTGGGCGAAAGGCTCGGGCAGCGCGGCGCTGGCTGCGGGCAGGGCGAGCGGTGTGTCGGTGTGTTCGCTGCTGGCGGGTGGTGCGGGCGCTGTGCTCAGGGCTGCGGGGGTGGCGGCTTCGGCGGCGGTGCTGCCGCGCTGGCTGGCGACGACGGCCCACAGGACGACGCCGGCCAGCAGCAGGCCGGCAACGGCGAGCAGACGCCAGGGCGGGGGCATGCGGTCGTCGGCCGATTCGATGTACAGCGGTGCCAGGCGGCGCGGGCGGCGGCGCTTGGGGCTGGCGGCTGGCGGGGGGCTGGGGACCAGGGACACGAGCTGCTGCGCGCAGCTCAGGCAGAACTTGGCCGATTCCCGGTTCTCGGCACCGCAGTGGGGGCAGGTCAAAGGCATGCGGCGAGCGGGCAGGACGGGGGCGCAAAGGGTGCGCAGATGGCGCACAGGGCAAAAGGTGACGAAGTGTATGCGTGCGGCGCGGCCACCGGGCGGCGAGCGGGGCAGGGGCGGGCGAGATTTTTCGCTGGGGCGGGGGTTTTGCACGCCGCGTACGGACGGCGCCTGGCGCTTGCGCCGAAAGCCCATGTGCTCAGGGCAGACCCAGGTGCAGGGCGGAGAGGATGAGTTGATCAAAAATCATAGCTTCTCGCGCATGCTATTTAATTATTTCATATACAAAATCCATTGAAAATGTTTTGAAACGTGCGCAAGCAGCTATGTTTATATTGCTTCTGGCGCTGCCACCAGCCGGGCGATAAGGGCGGGGCCGGGCGGGCCTTCGTGCGGAATCCACACGCGCAGCGGGTTGCCTGGGGCCACGTCGATGGGCTGGCCTTGGGCGTTTTTCATCACTTGCAGCTGCATGGTGCGGTTGCCCTGGGGGGTGATGATTTCCAGCCAGTCGCCCACGGCGAAGCGGTTCTTGGTTTCGACCTCGGCCCAGCCGTCTTGCACGCCGCGCACTTCGCCCACGTATTGGCTGCGCTGGGTGACGGAGTGGCCGGTTTCGTAGTTCTGGTAGTCGTGCGCGGGGCGGCGTTCCAGAAAGCCGCTGGTGTAGCCGCGGTTGGCCAGGCCCTCCAGGTCGGTGATGAGGGCGGGGTTGAAGGGGCGGCCCGCCACGGCGTCGTCGATGGCGCGGCGGTAGGTTTGCGCGGTGCGCGCGACGTAATACAGGCTCTTGGTGCGCCCTTCGATCTTGAGCGAATCGACGCCGATGGCGGTCAGCTTTTCGACCAGCTCCACCGCGCGCAAGTCCTTGCTGTTCATGATGTAGGTGCCGTGCTCGTCTTCCATGATGGGCATGAGCTGGCCGGGGCGGCCTTCTTCTTCGATCAGATACACCTTGTCGGCGGCGGGGTGGCGCTGGCCGTTGCCGCAGGTCGATTGCTCGGCGGCTTCGGCCTCGGCGCTGAAGCTGAAGCCTTGCAGCTGCTCGCCGCGCGCCAGCGCTTCGCCCGTGTTGGGGTCGACGTCGGCGTCCTGCGTCTTGTAGTTCCAGCGGCAGGCGTTGGTGCAGGTGCCCTGGTTGGGGTCGCGCCGGTTGAAGTAGCCGCTCAGCAAGCAGCGCCCGCTGTAGGCGATGCACAGCGCGCCGTGCACGAACACCTCCAGCTCCATGTCGGGGCATTCGTGGCGGATCTGCTCGACCTCGGCCAGGCTGAGTTCGCGCGAGAGGATCACGCGCGTCACCCCCGCGCGCTGCCAGAACTTCACCGCCGCCCAGTTGGTGCTGTTGGCCTGTACGGACAGGTGAATGGGCACCTCGGGCCACAGGCCTTTTTCCATCTGCTCGCGCACCAGCATGATCAGGCCCGCGTCGGCCATGATGAGCGCGTCGGGTTTCAGCTCCACCACGGGCTGCAAATCGCGCAGGTAGGTGCGCACCTTGTCGTTGTGGGCGATCAGGTTGCTGGTGACGAAGAACTTCTTGCCGCGCGCGTGCGCCTCGGCAATGCCTTCGCTGAGCTGCTCCAGGCGAAAGTCGTTGTTGCGCGCGCGCAGGGAATAGCGCGGCTGGCCGGCATACACCGCGTCGGCACCAAAGTCGTAGGCGGCGCGCATCTTGTCGAGGCCGCCGGCGGGCAGAAGCAGTTCAGGGGCTTTCATGGGGGCGTATTGTCAGGGTTTCAAAAAACCTTTGAACGCAAAGTGCGCAGAGGTTTCGCCAAAGCCGCAGAAGTTTCCTTGGGTTTTTGGCGCTTTCTGCGCAAGCTTGGCGACTGTTGTGTTTAAAAAATCGTAGCTGCTTGCGTACGTTTTCAGTTGTTTTCATGTCTATGTTTCATGAAAACAACTGAAAACATACGCAAACAGCTCTCTTTTTTTGTGCGACTCACCGCATCAGCCTCGCACCCGCCAGACGCACCGCGCCAGCATGGACAATCGCCCGCATGAGCCATCCACCCACGTTTCCGCCCCCTGCGCGCCGCCGCCGCAAAGGCATCTACGCGCTGCCCAACATGATCACGCTGGCCGCGCTGTTTGGCGGCTTTTACGCCATCGTCATGGCGATGAATGGCCGGTTCGACCTGGCCACCACCGGCATCTTCGCCGCCATGGTGCTCGACAGCCTGGACGGCCGCGTGGCCCGCATGACGCACACGCAAAGCGCCTTTGGCGAGCAGATGGATTCGCTCTCCGACATGGTGAGCTTTGGCGCCGCGCCCGCGCTGGTGGCCTATGAATGGGCGCTGCGCCCGCTGGGGCGCTGGGGCTGGATCGCCGCTTTTGTGTACTGCGCCTGCGCTGCGCTGCGCCTGGCGCGCTTCAACGTCAACACCGCCGTGGTGGACAAGCGTTACTTTCAGGGCCTGCCGTCGCCCGCCGCCGCCGCGCTGGTGGCTGGCTTCATCTGGCTGACCAGCGCCATGCTGATTGCCCACCGCGAAGTGCCGCTGTTTCGCGAGCTGATGTCCATGCTGGGCAGCCACCCCGGCTCGCGCGCCGACCTGTCGTGGGTCATGTTCGCCATCACCTTGCTGGCGGGGCTGACCATGGTCACCAACATCCCCTACTACAGCTTCAAGGACCTGGGCGCGCGCCGCAGCGTGCCCTTCGTGGTGCTGGTGCTGGCCGCGCTGCTGATTGCGGTGGTCAGCATCGAGCCGGCCACGGTGCTGTTCGTGCTGTTCGTGGGCTATGCGCTGTCGGGCTACGTCATCTATGTGTGGCGGCGCGCCAAGGGCCAGCCGGTGAGCATCGTCAGCACATCGACCGACGAGCCGGACGAGCGCGGGCTGCACCATGA
>JAUNTQ010000158.1 GCA_030538605.1 Pseudomonadota bacterium | reverse complement strand
GCCGAAGAAGGCGTCAACGAGAAGATGAGCGAGTTCATCAACCCGCTGGCCTACCTGGCCGACCAGATGACGAAATTCACCACCGAAATCGGCTTCAAGGGCTTCGTGAACGCCGACGAAGTGGGCGGCGCGAGCGTGGACTACCTGCGCGTGGCGGGCCACCTGTTGTTCGGCTACTTCTTCGCGCGCATGGCCAGCGTGGCGCTCAAGCAAATCGCCGAAGGCAGCACCGATCCGTTCTATACGGCCAAGCTGCAAACCGCGCGCTTCTACTTCGCGCGCCTCTTCCCCGAGACCGCCAGCCTGATGCGCACGGCCCGCTCGGGCGTGGCCAACCTGCTCGACACCGACGCGGCGCTGGCATCATGATGTTCAAGCAAAAAACACCTTTTGCGCTTGCCGGACAAGCGCTGACAGCCGCTGTATTTGTAGCAATCGGTGGCGCTGCGCAAGCGCAGATGACCCCCGTCGGCACCTGGCGCAGCATCGACGACAGCACGAAAGAGCCCAAGGCGCAGGTCGTCATCGCCGAGGCCAATGGCGTGCTCACTGGCCGCATCGAAAAGGTGCTGAGGAAAGACGCCGACCCGAACGCCGTGTGCGACAAGTGCAGCGGCGACCGCAAGGACAAGCCCATCGCGGGCCTTGAAATCATCCGCGGTGCCCAAAAGGCCGAAGGCAAGGACGTGTGGGAAGGCGGGCGCATCCTCGACCCCGAGAACGGCCGCGACTACACCCTGCGCCTGACGCCCATCGAGGGCGGCGCCAGGCTCGAGGTGCGCGGCAGCGTCGGCCCCTTCGGACGCACGCAGACCTGGCAACGGGTGCCATGAGGCCCACCTCTTGCGCATCGGCGCTTCGCGCGCGTGCGTTCCCCCTCGAGGGGCAACACCAGCGGCCCGGCCAGGCCGGTTCCGCGGTGTTCCTGAAACCCGGTGCGCGCGCCAGCGTTCACCTTGTGCTTGGCGCCGCAAGGCGCGCATAGGCAGGAAAACATGTCCAGATTCAACGTGAAGAAAGTCGCCGTGCTCGGCGCCGGCGTGATGGGCGCGCAGATCGCTGCCCACCTCGTCAACTGCAAGGTGCCGGTCATCCTGTTTGATCTGGCGGCGAAAGAAGGCCCCAAGAACGCCATTGCGCTCAAGGCCATCGACAACCTGAAAAAGCTCAAGCCCGCGCCCCTGGGCGTGGCCGAAGACGCGGCGCTGATCGAAGTCGCCAACTACGACAACGACATCAAGAAGCTCAAGGGCTGCGACCTCATCATCGAGGCCATTGCCGAGCGCATGGACTGGAAGAGCGAGCTGTACGCGAAGATCGCGCCGCACGTCGCCAAGCACGCCATCGTGGCCAGCAACACCTCGGGCCTGTCAATCACGAAGCTGGGCGAGGCCCTGCCCGAAGCGCTGCGCCCGCGCTTTTGCGGCATCCACTTCTTCAACCCGCCGCGCTACATGTACCTGGTGGAGCTGATCGCCACGCCCGCCACGCGGCCCGAGGTGATGGACCAGCTCGAAACCTTCGTCACCACCGCGCTGGGCAAAGGCGTGGTGCGCGCCAAGGACACGCCCAACTTCATCGCCAACCGCATCGGCACCGCCGGCATGCTGGCGACGATGAAAGAGGTGGAAAAGTTTGGCCTCACCTTCGACGTGGTCGATGACCTGACCGGCAAGCGCATGGGGCGCGCCAGCAGCGGCACCTTCCGCACCATCGACGTGGTGGGCCTCGACACCGTGGGCCACGTCATCAAGACGCTGCAAGACAACCTGACGGCTGAGACCGACCCGTTCTACGACAGCTTTGGCACCCCACCCGTGCTGCAAAAACTGATAGCAGACGGCCGCCTGGGCCAGAAGACCAAGGCCGGTTTCTACAAAAAGCAGGGCCGCGACATCCTGCGCTTTGACCTGAACGAAGGCGACTACGTGCCCGCAGGCCAAAAGGCCGACGAGGTCTATGGCCGCATGCTCAAAAAACCGGCGGGCGAGCGGCTGAAGCTGCTGCGCAACGCGCAAGGCCCGCAAGGCCAGTTCCTGTGGGCCATTCTGCGCAACAGCTTCCACTACGCCGCCGTGCATCTGGCCACCATTGCCGACACCGCGCGCGATGTCGATCAGGCCATGCGCTGGGGCTTTGCCATGAAACAAGGCCCGTTCGAGCTGTGGCAGGAAGCCGGCTGGCTGGATGTGGCCAGGATGATTCAGCAAGACATCGACGCGGGCAAGGCGCTGTCCAAAGCGCCGCTGCCCGACTGGGTCTTCAAAGGCCCGGTGGCCGAAGCCGGTGGCGTGCACACCGACCAGGGTTCGTGGAACCCCACCACCGCCCAGTTCGAGCCGCGCCGCGTGCTGCCCGTGTACGAGCGCCAGCTGCTGCCCGAGCTGCTGCTGGGCGAAGGCGGCCCGCGCCCGGCCACCGCAGGCAAGACGCTGGAAGAAAACGCCGCCATCCGCATCTGGACGCTGGACGACGAAGTCGTCATCGCCACGCTGAAAACCAAGATGCGCGCCATCAGCCCCGAAGCGGGTGAGGGCCTGTCGATGGCCGCCGACATGGCCGAGAAGGACTACCAGGGCCTGGTCATCTGGCCGGGCGACGACCCCTTCAGCGTGGGTGCCGACCTGCAAGCCATGCTGCCCGGCTACGTGGCCGGTGGCGCGGGCCTGGTCGATTCGATGGAAAAAGAGCTGCAAGAGCTGATGCTGCGCCTGCGCTACGCGGGCGTGCCCGTCATCTCCGCCATTCGCGGCATGGCGCTGGGCGGCGGCTGCGAGCTGGCCGTGTACTCGTCGCGCCGCGTCGCCATCATGGAAAGCTACATGGGTCTGGTCGAAGTCGGCGTGGGCCTGGTGCCCGGCGCGGGCGGCTTGACCTACATCGCCCGCCGCGCCGCCGAAAACGCGCAAACCAGCATGAACCCCGCGCTGCTGCCCTTTTTGACCGAAGGCTTCACGGCAGCGGCCATGGCCAAGGTGGGCTTCAGCGCGCTGGAATCGCGCAAGCTGGGCTACCTGCTATGGAGCGACGTCATCGTGCCCAACAAGGACGAGCTGCTCTATGTGGCCATCAACGAAGCCAAGGCCATGCACCGCGCGGGCTACCGCCCGCCGCTCAAGCGCCCATTTGCCGTGGCGGGCCGCGACGGCAAGGCCACCATCCAGGGCCAGCTGGTCAACATGCGCGACGGCGGCTTCATCAGCCAGCACGACTTCCATGTCTCCAGCCTGATCGCCCACGTGGTGACTGGCGGCGACGTCGACCCCGGCACGCTGGTGAGCGAGGAATACCTCATGACGCTGGAGCGCCAGGCCTTCACCTCGCTGCTGGGCCACCCCAAGACGCATGAGCGGATCATGGGGATGCTGAGTACCGGCAAGCCGGTGAGGAACTGATCTGTCCCGCTCCTTCCTCCGCTGGGGGAAGGTTGGGATGGGCCACCCACATGCAAAACCAGACCACGCTTTCCGCCAGGCGCAACGCACCGACGCTGCGCCGCGAGATGACCGACGCCGAGCGCAAGCTGTGGTCGCGTCTGCGCGGTGAGCAACTGGGCGTCAAGTTTCGTCGGCAGCATCCGCTGGGCGGATATGTGGCGGATTTCGCGTGCCTGGCACCCAGGTTGATCGTGGAGCTGGATGGCTCGCAACATGCGAACCAGCAGGCCTATGACCAGCGGCGCGATGCGTATTTCCAGTCCCACGGCTTTGCGGTGCTGCGGTTTGCCGCCGATGCGCCTTTCGTCAACCTCGATGGGGTGCTGATGCGCATTCTTGATGCATTGACCGGGGTGGCCCCCACCCCAACCCTCCCCCAGCGGGGGAGGGAGCAAAACGCGAAGCCAGCGCCATGAAACCCATGGCCGCGCGCCGTCCTGTCTTCAACCCCTTCCCCCGCTGGGGGAAGGCAGGGATGGGGGCCGACCACGCCTGCCCCGTGGCGCAACCTGCCCTCACCCCGACTCTCCCTCAGCAGGGGAGGGCGCAATACATCCTCGGAGCCTCCTCATGACCAAACAGATTCAAGACGCCTACATCGTCGCCGCCACCCGCACGCCCATCGGGCGCTCGCACAAGGGCTATTTCAAGCACACCCGCCCCGACGACCTGCTGGCACATGTGCTGCGCGAAGCGCTCAAGCAAGCGCCGGGGCTTGACCCCGCCGCCATCGAAGACATCATCTGCGGCTGCGCCATCCCCGAGGCGCAGCAGGGCCTGAACGTGGCGCGCATTGGCGCGGTGCTGGCGGGTTACCCAAAAAGCGTGGGCGGCATCACCGTCAACCGCTTTTGCGCATCGGGCCTGTCGGCGGTGGCGATGGCGGCTGACCGCATCCGCGTGGGCGAATCCGACGTGATGGTCGCCGCCGGTGTCGAAAGCATGAGCATGGTGCCCATGATGGGCAACAGCCCCAGCCTCTCGCCCAGCATCTTTGCCAACACCGACAACGTGGACGACTACGGCATCGCCTACGGCATGGGCCTGACGGCCGAAAAAGTGGCGCAGCAGTGGAAGGTGAGCCGCGCCGCGCAAGACGCCTTCGCGCTCGAATCGCACCAGCGCGCCATCAAAGCCATTGCGGCGGGCGAGTTCAAGGACGAGATCAC
>JAUNTQ010000157.1 GCA_030538605.1 Pseudomonadota bacterium | reverse complement strand
GCACCGGCCACTGGCTGGGCATGGACGTGCACGACTGCGGCAGCTATGTGGAGCCGGGCGAGGTGGGCCAGACCAGCGAGCGGCGCGACCCCCTGTCGGGCGAAACCATCGTCGACCGCCCCAGCCGCATCCTGCGAGCGGGCATGGTGCTGACGATCGAGCCGGGCCTCTACGTGCGGCCCAGCGAAAACGTGCCGCGCGAGTTCTGGAACACCGGCATCCGCATCGAAGACGACGCCATCGTCACTGACACGGGCTGCGAACTCATCACGCGCGACGTGCCGGTGCAGGCGGACGAGATCGAGGCGTTGATGCGGGAGTGATTTCAGGCGTCTGGCTCAACCGCAGCATCAATGTCAGCGGATGCTGCGGTGACGCTTGAAAGCCGTAGTGCACGTAGAACTGCCTGGCACGCTCGTGCAAGGCATGCACGAGCAAAGCGCGCACGCCTGCGTTTTGCGACACGGCCACGGCCCGATGAACCGCATCTTGAAGCAGGGCGGCACCGAGCTTCATGCCCTGCGCGCGGTGGTCAACGGCCAGCCGGGCCAGAACCATCACCGGCACTGGGTCAGGCATGTTGCGCCGCACGCTGCTGGTGGCCGCATGGTGCGCCACCGCGCCGGCAGCCAGTGCGTAGTAGCCACAGACACGGGCGTGCGGATCGGTGACGACGAAGGTGCGGCTTGCGCCGCTCAACTGGTTGGTGAGGGCACGGCGCTTGAGCCATTCATCGAGGCTGGCTTCGCCGCAGGCAAACCCATCCAGATCGTGTGCGGCAGTCAGCGGCTGCGGCGCGCTCAGTGGCAGGCTCATGCCGCGTCGGTGCGCCAGGGTGCCTTGACGGCCATCAGGCGCTCAAGCCCGGGGTTCGGGCCTGGGGGGGCATCCAGCAAGGCGGTGAACTGTTTGAACTCATCCGCGTTCAGGCTGAAAAAGACCTGGTCGAGCACCACGGACCGGGCACGGTCGCAGGCCGCTTCGAGCATGAAGTCGGAGCGGTTCTTGCCCAGCAGGCTGGCCGCGTGGTCGATCAGATCACGCTGCTCGGGCAGGGCGCGCAGGTTGATGGCGGCGTCGCGCATGGTTTTCTCGTATACACATTCGATATACGAATTGTTTCCCAGCGTGTAGCCGTTGTCAATACGCGGCCATCAGGCGAATGACTCAGCCACCGTGCCCGCGCGCCCAGGCCCAGGTGTGCAGCAGCACGGCGGCGGCGGTGGCGACGATGGCGCTGGTGAGGTGGGCGGCATACACCACGTTGAAGCCCCAGCCCGCGTTGAAGGCCACGGGCACGGCCCAGCCGCGTTCAAGCGCGAGTTTGACGAGCAGGCCGCCGGCCATCAGCAGGCCGAGCCAGCGCGTGTCGGCGCGGCCCAGCGCGCGCACGGCCAGCACGGCGGCGGCGGCGTGGATGAGCGGCGACAGGCCATACACCCCGGCCACCTGCGGCCAGCGCACCAGCGCCAGCGTGCCCAGCGGCCAGGCGATGAGCAGCGCCAGCGCGTCGCGCCGCCCCGCCCCCAGCGCCATGCCCAGCACGCCCAGCGCGCCCAGCGCCAGCGCACCGGCCAGGCCGTGGGCGGGTTGCAGGTGGATGAAGGCGGCGGTCCACAGCGTCCACGGGGCCTGTCGCCAGCCGTCGGCGTGCCAGATGAGCGCATATGGCGTGAGCCAGCCCAGCGCCGCGGTGATGCCCAGCGCCGTGCTGGCGGCAACGAGCAGCAGGCAGGTGAAGGGCCAGGAGACAGAGCGCATGGGTCAGTGGTGGGCGGGCGGAAGTCTATAGCGGCGCGCCGTGGCTGCCAGGGCGATCGCATTAAAAACAGCCGGACTGCCTCATGCCAAGGACGCGAAAAAGACATCTTTGTAGGCTGGGTAGAGCGAAAGCGAAACCCGGCACGCCGGCTCGCGAGAGCGCTGGGTTTCGCCTTCGGCTCTACCCAGCCTACGGGGTGGTGATGCATTTAATAGGAGCTGCTTGCGTATGTTATAAGCCAATTTTATATATAAATATATCTGAAACTGTTTTATAACGTACGCAAGCAGCTACTAAAAACTGCTTTTCATGGCATGGCTCAAGCAGTTTCAAACACCGCCTGCCACAGCGCAAGAATGGCGGCCTGCTCGGTGGCAAACGGCTCGGGGGGGAGTTGGGTGGGTTGCTCGTCCAGGCGCGCCTGGTGCTGGGCGCGGCGCAGGCTGCGGTAGGCGTCGGCGGCGGCGTGGCCCACGCCGGGGGGCAGCAGGCCGGCGTCTTCGGCGCGCACGAGCAGGGCGATGTTGCCCAGGTTGGGCAGCAGCGCGGGGTGGGCGTGGCTGTGGGCCAGCACGAGGTATTGCACGGCGAATTCGGCATCGACCATGCCACCGGGGCTGTGCTTGGCGTCGAACAGGCCGCTGGCCACCGGGTGGGCCGCGCGCATGCGCTGGCGCATGGCGATGATTTCGCCGCGCAGGGCGGCGATGTCGCGCGGGGCGGTGATGACGGCGTGGCGCACGGCGTCGAAGCGAGCGGTGAGGTCAAACCCGTCGGAAGGCAGCGCAGCAGGGGAGCGTGGGGGCACCATCCGCCCGCCCGACGGGCCGCTCCCTAGGGCGGGCGCTGCCCCCTCGGGGGGCAGCGGACCATGCGAAGCAGGGGAGCGTGGGGGCACCATCCGCCCGCCCGACGGGCCGCTCCCTAGGGCGGGCGCTGCCCCCCCGGGGGGCAGCGGACCATGCGAAGCAGGGGAGCGTGGGGGCACCATTCTTGCCCGGGTCATGGCCTGGTGCTCCCACGTCCACGCGGTGTTGCTGCCGCGGTTTTCCTGGTAGTCGGCATAGGCCTCGAAGCTGGTGACCAGCAGGCCCGAGCCGCCGTTGGGGCGCAGCGCGGTGTCGATTTCGTAGAGGTCGCCTTCGCCGGTCTTGGTGGTGAACCAGTTGATGAGCTTGCGCACGAAGGCGGAGTAGATCTCTTGCGCGTTTTCGTCGTCGTCGTCGTAGACGAAGACGATGTCCAGGTCGCTGCCGTAGCCCAGCTCCTTGCCGCCGAGCTTGCCGTAGGCGATGACGCCGAAGCGCGGCGCTTCGCGGTGGCGGCGGCGCAGCAGGGGCCAGCACCAGCCGGTGGTCACGCGCAGCACGGCGTCGGCGAGAGCCGAGAGGTCGTCGGCCACCTGCTCGACGCTGATGCGGCCTTCCACGTCGCGCACCAGGGTGCGGAAGACTTCGGCGTGGTGCGCGCGGCGCAGCAGGTTGAGCAGGTTTTCCTCGTCGTCTTCGCCGGTGCGCATGAGCGCGTCGCGGCGCTCGTGCAGCTCGCGCTCGAAGGCATCGGCGTCGAAGCGGCCCGCGAGCAGGCTCGGGTTGGCCAGCTCGTCGATGACGCCGGGGTGTTGCAGCAGGTAGCGCGCGGGCCAGCGCGCGGCGCCCAGCACGCGCAGCAGGCGTTCGTGCGCGGGGGGGCGCTCCAGCAGCAGGGCGATGTAGCTTTCGCGGCGCAAAAGCGGCTCGACCCAGTCGGCCATGCGCAGCACGCTGTCTTCGTTCACGCGGCCTTCGGCGAGCCACTGCGCGGTGCGCTGCATCAGGCGCAGCAGGCGCGCGCTCGCTTCGTCGCGCAGCGATTGCACGCGCGGGTGTTCGCGCCATTCGGCCAGGCGCGTGGCCACGCGTTCTGGAAAGAGGGGGAGCAAGGCGTCGAGTTCGGGCGGGGCGGGGCGCTCGCCGGCGGCGCCCTTGCCCTTGCAGCCCTTGCAGGGCGCGTCGCCGCCCAGCAGACGGTCGAACTCGTGGGCCACCAGCTCGCGGTGGCTGTCCAGCTCGTGCAGGAAGGGAGCCGCACTGTCAAAGCCCAGGGTGCGGGCGATCCAGTCGAGGTCGGCGTCTTGCGTGGGCAGCAGGTGGGTTTGCTGGTCGTCGAGGTACTGGATGCGGTGCTCCACCCGGCGCAGGAAGGCGTAGGCGCGGGCGAGCGCGTCGGCGGTGGCCTGCGGCATCAGCCCGGCGCGGGCCACGCGCTGCAGGGCGGCCAGCGTGGGGCGGGTGCGCAGCTCGGGGAACTGCCCGCCGCGCACCACTTGCAGCAGCTGCACGGTGAACTCGATCTCGCGAATGCCGCCGCGCGAGAGTTTCACGTCGTTGGCGCGCTCGGGGCGGCCCGCGCTGCGCTTGGCGGCGTGCTCGCGGATTTGCTGGTGCAGCGTGCGCAGCGACTCGAACACGTTGTAGTCGAGGTATTTGCGAAACACGAAGGGCAGCACCACGCCGCGCAGCGCCTGCGCCGAGCCGCTGGCGATGGCCGCGCGCGGGGCGAGGACGCGGCTTTTCATCCAGGCAAAGCGCTCCCACTCGCGGCCTTGCACGTGCATGTATTCCTCCAGCGCCTCCAGCGAGCACACGGTGGGGCCGGAGTTGCCGTTGGGCCGCAGGGCCAGGTCGACGCGAAAGACGAAGCCGTGCTCGGTGGTTTCGCCCACCAGCGCGTAGATGCGCTTGACGGCGCGGGTGAAGTATTCCTGCCACGAGATCTGCCCGCGCCCGTCGGCGCGGCCGGTGGTTTGGCCGTCGCTGTCATCGTCGCTTCCGTCGTCGTTTTCGTAGATGTAGATCAGGTCGATGTCGCTGGACACGTTCAGCTCGCGCGCGCCCAGCTTGCCCATGCCGA
>JAUNTQ010000002.1 GCA_030538605.1 Pseudomonadota bacterium | reverse complement strand
GCACCTCGCCGGTCATCTTCGGCTCGGGCTACACCACGCTGGGCGAATGGTGGAAGGCCGGCTTCGTGATGAGCGTGGTGCTCATCATCGTGTGGGTGGTGGTGGGCGGCGCCTGGTGGAAGGTGCTGGGTTACTGGTAACGCACGGCTGGCCCCCGCCATTTGTCAAAATGTGCACCGCACTTGACCTGTGTGCGTGGTGTCAGAAAGGCATGCCAACATGCCGCGCTGGCGCTCGCACACCCGGCAAGCCCACAACGACACCCGGAGAATTTTCTTGAGCCAACCGTCATCCACCATCGTCTACACCCTCACCGACGAAGCGCCCCTGCTGGCCACGCACTCGCTGCTGCCCATCGTGCAGGCCTTCACCCAGCCTGCGGGCATCGAAGTGACCACCAGCGACATCTCGGTGGCGGGCCGCATCCTGGGCCAGTTCCCCGAAGTGCTGACCGAAAGCCAGCGCGTGCCCGACAACCTGGCCGCGCTGGGCAAGCTCACCCTGAAAGCCGATGCCAACATCATCAAGCTGCCCAACATCAGCGCATCCGTGGCCCAGCTCAAAAGCGCCATCAAGGAGCTGCAAGACAAGGGCTACAAGCTGCCCGACTACCCCGAAAGCCCCAAGACGGACGAAGAAAAAGACATCCGCGCACGCTACAACAAGTGCATCGGCTCAGCCGTCAACCCCGTGCTGCGCGAGGGCAACTCCGACCGCCGCGCGCCCAAGGCGGTGAAGGAATACGCCCGCAAAAACCCCCACAGCATGGCCGACTGGAGCCAGGCTTCGCGCAGCCACGTCTCGCACATGCACCACGGCGACTTCTATCACGGCGAAAAGTCGATGACGCTTGACCGCGCGCGCAACGTCAAGATGGAACTCATCACCAAGAGCGGCAAGCCCATCGTGCTGAAAGAAAAAGTGGCCCTGCAAGACCGCGAGGTCATCGACAGCATGTTCATGAGCAAGAAGGCGCTGGTGGCCTTCTATGAAAAAGAGATCGAAGACGCCTACAAAACCGGCGTGATGTTCTCGCTGCACGTCAAGGCCACCATGATGAAGGTCTCGCACCCCATCGTCTTCGGCCACTGCGTGCGCATCTTCTACCGCGAGGCGTTCGACAAACACGCCAAGACCTTTGACGAGCTGGGCGTGAACGTCAACAACGGCATGGTCGATCTGTACAACAAGATCGAAACCCTGCCCCAGAGCCAACAAGACGAGATCAAGCGCGACCTGCACGCCTGCCACGAAGGCCGCCCCGAGCTGGCCATGGTCGATTCCAGCAAGGGCATCACCAATTTCCACTCGCCCAACGACGTCATCGTCGATGCCTCCATGCCCGCCATGATCCGCAACGGCGGCAAGATGTGGGGTGCAGATGGTCGCCTGAAAGACGTCAAGGCCGTCATGCCCGAAAGCACCTTTGCCCGCATCTACCAGGAGATGATCAACTTCTGCAAGTGGCACGGCGCGTTCGATCCCCGCACCATGGGCACCGTGCCCAACGTCGGCCTGATGGCCCAGCAGGCCGAGGAATACGGTAGCCACGACAAGACCTTCGAGATACCGGAAGACGGCGTCGCCAACATCACCGACATCGAAACCGGCGAAGTGCTCATGAGCCAGAACGTCGAAAAAGGCGACATCTGGCGCATGTGCCAGGTGAAAGACGCCGCCATTCGCGACTGGGTCAAGCTGGCCGTCACCCGCGCACGCAACAGCGGCATGCCCGTCGTCTTCTGGCTCGACGCCTACCGCCCGCACGAAGCGCAGCTCATCACCAAAGTGCGCATGTACCTGCACGAGCACGACACCACCGGCCTCGACATCCAGATCATGAGCCAGGTGCGCGCCATGCGCTACACGCTGGAGCGCGTCATCCGCGGCCTCGACACCATCAGCGCCACCGGTAACATCCTGCGCGACTACCTGACCGACCTCTTCCCCATCATGGAGCTGGGCACCAGCGCCAAAATGCTCTCCATCGTGCCGCTCATGGCCGGTGGCGGCATGTACGAAACCGGCGCCGGTGGCTCCGCCCCCAAGCACGTGCAGCAGCTCGTCGAGGAAAACCACCTGCGCTGGGACTCGCTGGGCGAATTCCTGGCCCTGGCCGTCAGCCTGGAAGACCTGGGGCTGAAAACCGGCAACGCAAAAGCCAAGCTGCTTGCCAAGACCCTGGACGCCGCCACCGGCAAGCTGCTGGACAACAACAAAGGCCCCAGCCCCAAGACCGGCCAGCTCGACAACCGCGGCAGCCACTTCTACCTGGCCATGTACTGGGCCGAAGCGCTGGCCACGCAAACCGAAGACAAGGCCCTGGCCGCCACCTTCGCCCCCGTGGCCAAAGCGCTGGCCGAGGGTGAGCAAGCCATCGTCCAGGAGTTGGCCGACGTGCAAGGCCAGCCTGTGGACATCGGCGGCTACTACCAGCCCGACCCCGCCAAGCTCGCCGCCGTCATGCGCCCCAGCGCCACGTTCAACCAGGCGCTGGCCAGTCTCAAGGGTTGACCTCGCGTACCCGGCGCGCAGTCCGCGCGCGCCACACGCAAAAAAGCCACCAGGTGAGGGTGGCTTTTTTATTTCTGACACCCGACGTCAGCGGAGTGTCCGTAATCGATAGAAGGCCCAATGCACACGGCAGAGGCAGCATGCACCTTTGCACCTGCTCTGCTGTCGCAGCTTGCGACAGGCCCATCAATCCGTATCAAAGTCAGTACGAACCGCTTGTCTGATTTTGCGGCAAAGTGGTCAGAACAGACGCTTGGACTGATTGAATACTGAATGGAGCTTCTGCACTTGTCCACCATCGGAGAGATCTCTTGGAACAGCGCCCTTGTCGCCTCTACTTGGAGCGCATCAGCTCCCTTGTAATCGCGCAATGCCTGTTCTTGTCCGCGTCTGCCATCGTCTTGACGTTTGCAGGTTTGGTGGGTGCCATATTGGCCCCTAGAACCACCATTGCCACTCTACCGATTGCCGCAATGATTATCGGAACAGCGCTGACAGCCTTGATTATGCCAGCGCTTATGCAGCGTCATGGCAGAAAAAAAACTTTTCTGCTCGGTTCGCTGGCTGGCTCCATTGGTGCGGCACTAGCGGCCTCAGCTATTTATCGTAGCTCGTTTTGGGGATTGTGCATTGGTATGACTTTGTTTGGTGCCTATCAGGCGACAGCACAGCACTACAGGTTTGCAGCAGCAGATGGGCTTAGCAAAAAAAAGCAAGCCAAAGCGGTATCTTTAGTGCTTCTCGGCGGATTGGCCGCCGCTTTCATCGGACCATTAATCGCAAAACAAACGCAAGCATTGCATTCAAAGGCATACCTGGGTTCATTTGTTGCGGTGAGTTTACTGGCAACTCTAAGTTTTTTGGTTGTCGCGTGGCCGAATTATGTTGATTCGGCAAGATCAAATAAAAATAAAAAGCCGATCACCCTGACATCAAATCAAAAGTTGGCGATCGGTTACTGTGCGGTAGGCTACGCAATAATGATGTTGATAATGACGACGGCACCACTTGCAATTGTGGGTTGTGGATACTCGTCATCACGTGCTGCCTCTGTTATTCAATGGCACCTAGTGGCAATGTTTGCTCCGTCCTTGGTTGCCGGACGGCTGGCTGAAAAATGGGGATCAAATCAGCTTGCTGTAGTCGGTGTTGTCATGAGTATGCTGGGTGCAGTTGTGGCCCTCATGGGGGATCATTCATATATGTTTACCGTGGCTTTGATATTGTCAGGGCTGGGTTGGAATGCCATGTATGTGGGCGGTACATCGCTGCTGACTCAGAATACCCTGGGTGAGAATTCATCACATGTACAAGGTCAATGCGAGCTGCTGACGTTCGCCTTTGTTTTCGTTGCGGCACTGATGTCCGGGTGGATTTATGAATGGCTGGGATGGAGTCAAATCAACCAAATGGTGTTGTTGTTTTTATTTGTTTTTTTGATACTTGTTTTAATTTATAAAAATAAAAATCAAAATTCATGATGAAAAATCGAAAAATTGTGATCGTGATCTTTGATGGATGTCAATCGCTGGACGTTTTTGGCCCTATTGAGGTCTTTGTCAAAGCGAACCGCCATCACCAATCTGCTCATGGTGCGATTGCATATACGATTGAGTTAGCCTCGGTTTCAGGTCGAGCCGTCACAACTAACGCCGCCGTTCAAATTGGTCCATGCAAGGCCTTAAGTGAAATTCATGGGGAAATAGATACTGTGCTTGTTGCAGGAGGAGATATCCAGCAACTGGAGAGCGGGCAGCATGCGAACGAGCTGCACGCTTGGTTGAGAGTTAAAGGTATTAGTTCGAGGCGGCTTGGAAGTGTCTGCTCTGGGGCATTTGCACTTGCTGCCGCAGGATTGCTCGACGGATATAGGGCTACCACACATTGGGCTTTGTGCGAGCGCCTCGCCAAAAGTTATCCAGGTGTTGATGTTGATCCTGACGCACTTTACGTCGCGCAGCCGCCAAGGTATACGGCAGCAGGAATAACAGCAGCCATTGATCTTGCACTGGCATTAGTTCAGGCAGATTTAGGGCAGGCGACAGCGTTGGCGGTTGCACGAGAACTGGTTGTTTTCCTTCACCGCCCAGGTGGACAGTCCCAGTTCTCCGCAGGGTTGAGCGCACAGTTCGTTGCAAACACTAGAATTCAAAAATTGATTGACTGGATATTAGTTCATCCAGAAAAAGATCTCTGTATTCCAACGATGGCAGAGCGCATGTGTGTCAGCGAGCGTCACCTCACCAGAATGTTTCACAAAGAGGTAGGCATGAGTCCGGCACGCTTTGTAGAGTCTGTACGTGTTGATCGCGCAAAGTATTTTTTGGAGCGCTCGTCCATATCCATGTCCCAGGTGGCTAAACGCTCTGGATTTCAGTCTGTAGATTCTCTCCAGCGAGCACTAAAGCGAGTTACGGGAATTTCTTGCGTAGCCTATCGGGAGAGGTTTGGGATATCTTGAACCAAGATGATATGGAGATTTTTTTATGAAGCACGTCAATTCGGAACTAGGTGAGTACAACTCTGACTCAGCAGGGGGAACGCATGATCAGTTGCTTGCTCTTCATCCTTTCATAGTAAGTCGAGCGTTCTGTAGTCATCAATCCCTGACTATTGGTTCAAGTGAGGCCGAGAGCATTATTAAATCTCTGTTCAAGGACTTTGATGCAAGGCTTGCTGAGCTTATTTCTATCGAGGCAGTTAAAAGGTTCGTAATCCCTGGTCGCTGGAATCAGCCGGATCGAGCTGCGATTCTTGCGGAAGTGTTGACATGCAAAAAAACTAGAAAAGGAGGGTTGACGGATGCGGGCAGGTATCAGAGAAGGAAATTGATTTTTGATAAATCAATAAATGGTTTGATTGAATTTGCAATCCTTCTACTCCCCGCTCGACCACGATCACCCATTAAATATCCAAGCCATTTGCCTGATCTTGGTGAAGTATACACGCTATGTTTCTTAAGCGCCCTTTCGAAGGCTGTTGATCGAGCTCAGCGTGTTATTCAAGGCTTCATCGAGGATGCGTTGGCTGCATCTGATGTAACGTTAGAGGAGATTTTTTCGGAAATAAAAACTGAAGCAGATAAGAAGAAAGCAATTATGGATGAGGCAAGGAAACTGGCATCTCATGGTTTTTGCTCTCAGTCGAATAGAGCGACATTAATGAAGATCATCAAGAGAGTTGTGGCAAATCAAAATTTGCCTATGCATTTGTCCGTTGAAAAATGTGCAAAATTGCTTTTTGAGTTGGCGAAAAACAATATTGACCTTGATATTGCAAGAAAATTTTCTTCTACGAAATTTATTTCAGTAAAAATTTTTGGAATTCAAGACTCCAGGAGATATCCTTGTTTTGATTATATCCCAAGGACTGAGGTAGACAATTACAGATGTCTGCTCCTAAAGTATTTATCTATACTCAACATTTCCGATGTCAACTTCGAGTTGCTTAGCCATGAAGATCTGGAGAGGCTGGCATCAAGAGGGTCTCGATACTCCTCTGGCTCTTATTATGGAATTCGAATAAATGAGCTACATAGTGTAATTGAAAAAAATCTTGACTTGTTAAGCTGCAGCACATCGCGTGATGAGTTTCATGAGATTCTAGGAAAAATTCCCGCAGGATCTCAATTATCTAGCTTGTTCGAGCCTGTGATGTACTCGTCTAACTGGTATGGTTTCGATGAAATTTCATCAATTATGCCCGGCAAAAATGGTGGCGTCGATTATATAAATTCTTGTCGATATATTTATACTCCAAGGGCTAGCTTCAAGGAGGAGGTCGCTCGAAAAGCTGCTATTAAAAATATCTTAATCGATTCGTCGAAATATATTTCGGCTTATGAGGCCAATACGGAATCCAAGAATCCTGAGGGTTATGATGATGTTCGGGATTTGCTCCCAAATGCACTGCGCATGTCAATTCACAAAAAGGATGAATCGATTGGGCACTTTTCAATCAATATTTCTCCTTCTTACGGCAGAACTCCGTGGCATGGTTGCGCGGCTTTGAGGCAGGGGGATGAAAAATTCGACGTCAAATTGTCCATCGAGATGGCGTTGCGATTGGATTTTGAAGATTTCTTGGCTCTGATTGTGCGCGATGAATCTTCCAATGATGAATCCAGTCTGACCAATGGGTTGGTCTTATGTCATGTTGATTCCCGCTTGTCGAGTGAGCTTGGGCTTAAGAAAGCTGAAGATATTGTTTCTATATTTTCCAGATTGAAAATATCCACTTGAACTTTTCATCCGGGAAGTCGAGGAAAACCACCTGCGCTGGGACTCGCTGGGCGAATTCCTGGCCCTGGCCGTCAGCCTGGAAGACCTGGGGCTGAAAACCGGCAACGCAAAAGCCAAGCTGCTTGCCAAGACCCTGGACGCCGCCACCGGCAAGCTGCTGGACAACAACAAAGGCCCCAGCCCCAAGACCGGCCAGCTCGACAACCGCGGCAGCCACTTCTACCTAGCCATGTACTGGGCCGAAGCGCTGGCCGCGCAAACCGAAGACAAGGCCCTGGCCGCCACCTTCGCCCCCCTGGCCAAGGCGCTGGCCAGCGGCGAGCAGGCCATCGTCCAGGAGCTGGCCGACGTGCAAGGCCAGCCCGTGGACATTGGCGGCTACTACCAGCCCGACCCCGCCAAACTCGCCGCCGTCATGCGCCCCAGCGCCACGTTCAACCAGGCGCTGGCAAGCCTCAAGGGTTGACTGCCACCCGTCTGTCACCCACAAAAAAGCCACCCGGCAAGGGTGGCTTTTTTTTCGCCTTGTCGGCGGCCCTTGGCATCCGGCAGTTGAGCTCGCAGGGTGGGCGCTTGCACCCACGCGGTGCCCATCCACTGGCGCTGACGTGGGTGCAAGCACCCACCCTACATTCACCCTCGACCCAGCGCAGCCCCGCAGGCTGGGTAGAGCCGAAGGCGAAACCCAGCGCTCTCGCGAACCGGGTTGCTGGGTTTCGCTTTCGCTCTACCCAGCCTACACAGATGTGTGCATGCACAAACCCGCTGAGGGAAGGCGTCAACAGCCCAAACGCCCGTTGATTCACCAATGCGCTTGACAATAAAAACATAGCTGCTTGCGTATGCTTTAAATGATTTTCAATATACTTTCATATTGAAAATACTGAATAACGTACGCAAACAGCTATCATTATTATCGTCCGCAGCAACCCGGCTTGCGCCCTCTGCGCCTGCCCAAGACCAGACACATCAAAACAAGAAAACCCAACTTCTGGCTGTTTCTTTTGCGTCCTTTGCGTGATCTTCGCGCCCTCTGCGTTCGGCTGTCCGGCTGCTTCTTCCATAAAACAGCCCCCGCCCCTCAGTCAAACCGCCAATCCGCCCCCACCCCATCGCCCACCCGCAGCATGGCCCCCTCGCCCTGCACGATGACCGCGTTCATGCCGAAGGTGAGCGCGCCGCCCATGCGCGCATCGGCGCGGTAGGTGCTGAGGGCTGCCAGCACCTCGGGGCTGCTCTCGCCCGTGTCGGGATTCACGTTGGGCATGGGGCAGCGCGTGCAGGGCTTGACCAGGCGCAGCACCACCTCACCCTCTGCCGTCGCCACGCGCAGATCGTTCAGGCGGTCTTCGTCGTGCGCCTGCACGCCGTCGATCACCAGGTTGGGCCGAAAGCGCGCCATGCCCACGGGCGCATGACCCGCCGCAGCCAGCCGCTCGTTCAGCCCGTCCAGCGATGCCTGGCTGATGACCAGCAGCGGAAAGCCGTCCGAAAAAGCCACCGGCGCTTGCAGCTCGCCCGTCCACTTGGGGCTGGCCAGGCGCGTGACCTCGGGGTCAAAGCGCGCCAGTTGCAGGCCGGGCTGGCCGAGGAAGTCGCTGAACCACTGCGCGGCCACGCCACCCATGCTCCAGGCCTGCACCTCGTCGCCCCACACGCGCACGCGCAAGGGCGTGTCCACCTCGTTCTGCCCCAGGTGCAGCGCCAGCATGCCGGGCGCGCGCAGCACCACTTCCAGCCGCTTGATCTGCGGGCGCACCAGCGCCAGGCGCGGGTGCGTGCGCTGGGTGATGAAACGGCCCTCGGCATCCACCACCATCCAGGCGCGGTCCAGATCCAGCCCCTCGGGGGCCAGCGCTGCCTCGCTCACTTCCACGCCCGCGCAGGACTTGACGGGGTACACGAAAAGCCGCGCAACGCGCGCCGTCACATCGGCGTCGGGGGCGGCGGGCAGGGCAGCGTCGGCAGTGTTCATTGCTTTCAATTTGATAGCTGTTGCCGCTTGGCATGTGGGCGGCGAAAAGGGCCGGGCATGATAAACCCGCGCCTGCCCGTCCCGCGCGGGCCACCTCTGGGGCGGCACCTACAATCGGGCGCACCATGCCCGCCAAACCTGACATTTGCATACGCGGCGCCGGCATCGTCGGCCGCACGCTGGCGTTGCTGCTTGCACGCGAGCGCCTGCGCGTGGCGCTGGTCGCCCCTGCCGCCGATGCCCCTGCCGCTGTCCCGCGCACCGACGTGCGCGCCTACGCCCTCAGCCCCGCCGCGCACCAGTTGCTCGAAGGCCTGCGCTGCTGGCCGGGCGAAGCGCACGCCACCCCCGTGCTCGCCATGCAGGTGCGGGGCGACGCGCAAGGTGCCACGCACTTCAGCGCCGCCGACCAGGGCACGCCCGCGCTGAACTGGATCGTCGACGTGCCCGCGCTGGAGCAGCGCCTGGCCGACGCCTGCCAATACCAGAGCGGCATCGACACCGTGCCCGCGCCCGTGCCCGCCGCGCTCACCGTGGTGTGCGAAGGCCGCGCCAGCCAGACACGCGCGGCGCTGGGCGTCGAATTCGACACCGTGCGCTACCCGCACGACGCCATCGCCACGCGCCTGGAATGCGAGCGGCCCCACGGCCAGGTGGCGCGCCAGTGGTTCACGCCCGGCGGCGAGATCCTCGCCTTTCTGCCCCTGGGCGGCCCCGGCGGGCATGAGGTGGCCGTGGTCTGGTCGGTCTGCACCCCGCACCTGCCCGCCCTGCGCGCACTGGACGACGACGCCTTCGCCGCCCGCCTTCACGCCGAAAGCGGCGCGGCCCTGGGCGCACTGCGCGTCAGCGCCCCGCGCGCCAGCTGGCCCCTGCTGCTGGCGCAGGCCACGCGCTGGGTCGGCCCCATGCCGGGGCGCACTGGCGAAAGTTTTGCGCTGGCGGGCGACGCCGCCCACGCCATGCACCCGCTGGCCGGCCAGGGCCTGAACGTGGGCCTGGGCGACGCCGCCGAGCTGGCCCGCGTGCTGGCCGCGCGCGACTATTGGCGCAGCCCGGGCGACTTGCGCCTGCTGCGCCGCTACGCCCGCGCGCGCCAGGGCGACTGGCAGCGCATGCGCCTGGCCACCGACGGGCTGCAACAGCTCTTTGGCCGCCGCGAAGCCGCTGCCGTGCTGCTGCGCAACTGGGGCATGCGCGCCTTCGACGCCAGCGGCCCGCTCAAGACCCGCATCGCCCGGCTGGCCATGGGAACCGCCTGAACGCGGCCCGGCTCCTAGCCTTTCCTTCTTTTTCATCAACACCCCTCTCCATGACCCCTCACCTGCTCCTTCGCACCGGCCTCACGGCCCTGGCCCTTGCGCTGCCGCTGTTTGCCGCCGCGCAGGAAGCCACCATCCGCAAGAACCTGGCCGACCGCGTGCCCGCGCTGACCGAGATCGACGAGATCAGCAAGACGCCCATGCCCGGCCTGTTCGAAGTGCGCGTGGGCACCGACATCCTCTACACCGACGCCGAAGGCAACTTCCTGCTGCAAGGCAGCCTGCTGGACACGCGCGCGCGCAAGAACCTCACCGAAGAGCGCGTCGAAAAGCTCTCCGCCATCAAGTTCGAAGACCTGAACCTGAAGAACGCCGTCGTCATGGTGCGCGGCAACGGCAAGCGCAAGATGGCCGTGTTCGAAGACCCCAACTGCGGCTACTGCAAGCGCTTCCAGAAAGACCTGCAAAACGTCAAGGACGTGACCGTGTACGTGTTCCTGACCCCCATCCTGGGCGCCGACTCGGTCGAGAAATCGCGCCAGATCTGGTGCACGCGCGACAAGGGACAGGCCTGGGCCGACTGGATGGTGAACAACATCGCCCCCAAAGGCCCCGCCAACTGCAACACCGATGCGCTGAACGACAACCTCGCCTTCGCCAGCAAGCACCGCATCACCGGCACCCCCACCGTCGTCTTCGCCGATGGCCGGCGCGTACCCGGCGCCATCACGGCGCAGCAGGTCGAACAGATGCTCACCCCCTGACCGCGGCCCGCGCGCATGCCCCTGCCGCCCGACACCGTCCTGGCCCCGGCCGGCATGCCGCGCTGGCGGCTCATCTACATCCTGGTGTACGTGGCGCTGGGCCTGCTTGCCGCGCTGGCGCTGGGCATGTGGATTCCACACCCGGCGGTGCGCGCCGCGATGGCGCTGGCACTGGCGGGCTACGCCGCCGTGCTGCTCGGCTTCATCGGCGGGCTGCACTGGGGCCTGGGCCTGCGTTACCTGGCCACCACCTCGCGCATGCCCACCTTCCACTTCGTCTGGGGCCCCGTGCCCGCGCTGCTGGGCTGGGTGGCCATGCTGGCGCCCGCGCACGTCGCCTTGCTGCTGCTGGCCGCCGTGCTGGCGCTGTCGCACCTGGTGGATGTGCGCGTGTGGCCCGGCAGCGGCCTCGCGCCCTGGGTGCCGCTGCGCCAGCAGTTCACCGTGGGGGCCATGGCCTGCTGCGTGCTGGGCGCGCTGGCCACACCCTGGTAATGCGCTGGTAACGCCCCCCTCACATTCAAGTCGCCATGCCCCGCGCACCCACCGCCACGCCCATTCACTACACCGTCCGTGCCGACAGCCTGCCCGGCCACCGCTGGGCGGTGGAGCTGCGCATCGCCCGGCCCGCCGCGCGCCAGCGCGTGTCGCTGCCCGCGTGGATACCGGGCAGCTACCTCATCCGCGAATTCACCCGCCACCTGAGCGGCCTGCGCGCCAGCCAGGGCCGCGCCGCGCTGCCCGTGCACCAGCACGACAAGGCCCACTGGGACATCGACTGCGACCCCGCCCGCCCGCTCGTGCTGCGCTACGAAGTGCACGCCTTCGACCCCTCCGTGCGCACCGCCTGGCTTGACACCCAGCGCGGCTTTTTCAACGGCACCAGCCTGCTGCTGCGCGTGCATGGGCAAGAGACCGATGCACACGCGCTCACCCTGCCCGCCCCTGCCGAAGCGCCCGACTGGCACCTGGCCACCGCCATGACCCCCGTGCGCACCGACGCACAAGGCTTTGGCCGCTACCGCGCCGCCAGCTATGAAGAGCTGGTCGACCACCCGGTGGAAATGGGCACGTTCTGGAGCGGCACTTTCACCGCCTGCGGCGTGCCGCACCGCTTCGTGGTGGCCGGCGCGCCGCCCTCGTTCGACGGCGAGCGCCTGCTGCGCGACACCCGCAAGATCTGCGAAACCGCCATCCGCTTCTGGCACGGGGCCAAGCCACCGCCGCACAAGCACTACCTGTTCATGCTCAACGCCGTGCACGACGGCTACGGCGGGCTGGAGCACCGCGCCAGCACCGCCCTCATCTGCGCCCGGCGCGAGCTACCCCGCCACGGCGCACCCGCCGACGCCGCGCGCGTGGGCGAGGGCTACGTCACCCTGCTCGGCCTCATCAGCCACGAGTATTTCCACACCTGGAACGTCAAGCGCCTCAAACCCGCCGAGTTCGCCATCCTCGACTGGCAAAACGAAAACTACACCCGCCTGCTGTGGTTCTTCGAGGGCTTCACCAGCTACTACGACGACCTGCTGCTGCGCCGCGCCGGCCTCATCGACGACGCCACCTACCTCAAGCTGATGGGCAAGAACATCAACCAGGTGCTGCAAGCGCCCGGCCAGCGCGCCCAATCGGTGGCGCAGGCCAGCTTCGACGCTTGGGTGCGCTACTACCGCCCCGACGAAAACACCCCCAACAGCACCATCAGCTACTACAGCAAGGGCGCGCTCGTCGCCCTGTGCCTTGACCTCACCCTGCGCCAGGCGGGCAAAGGCACCCTGGACGACACCCTGCGCGCGCTGTGGAAGCACTGCAAAGGCGGCCCCCTGACCGAGGCCGACGTGGCCCAGGTGCTCGCCGCCCAGGCGGGCCGCGCCTTCACCCGCGAGCTGGCCGACTGGGTGCACGGCACGGGCGATTTGCCGCTCAAAGCCCTGCTCGCCACCCAGGGCGTGCGCGTGCTCGAAGAACCCTCGCAACTCGCCCAGACCCTGGGCCTGCGCGTGGCCGAAGACGGCGGCACCCTCACCCTCAAGGTGGTGCTGGCCGGCGGCCCCGCCGCCCTGGCCGGCATGGCCGCAGGCGACGAATGGCTGGGCCTGGAAGTGCCCACCGGCCCCGCGCGCAAGCAGGCCGCCCCGCCCAGCGCCTGGCGTCTGCGCCAGCTGGACGACGTGCCGCTCTACGCAGGCAGCGCCCCCAGCGTCACCGCCCTCGTCGCGCGCGACCAGCGCCTGCTGCGCCTGCCGCTTGCCCTGCCCGCCAGCGCCACCACCTGGCGACTCGTGCCCGCCGAGCCCGCCAAGGCAGGCCCGTGGCCCGGCCACTGAGCGCACCCGCCCCGCGCCGCCAGCTGGCGGCAGCCCTTGTCGCGGCGCTGCTTGGGCACGCCGTGGTGCTCAGCTGGCTCAGCCAGCTGCTGCGCCCGCCCAGCCTGCTCAGCGACGTGGCCGCGCCCTTCTACACCCGCACCCTCACCCCCGAAGCCCCCGCCGAGCCACCCACCCTCGTCGCCGAAGCCCCCGCCGCCCCCGCCCGCCCCACCGCCGTGCTGCGCACCGACCCCGAACCCGACGCACCCGAAGCGCCTTCCCCGCCCATCGCCCCCGCCAGCGTGCCTGCCCCCCAACCCACGCCACCCCCGACACCGTCCAAACCGCAGCCCGCACCTGAACCCGCGCCCCCACCGCCCGCACCCGAACCCGAACCCCTGCCCGGCGACCCGCCCGAGCCAGCCGCCGAGCCCGGCCTGGCACCCGCGTCCAACCCTGCTGCCGACCCCGCGCCCGACAGCCCCCCTGAGCCGCCTTCCGCCGAACCCGCCGACCCGGCCCTCGCCGCCGCCTCCGCACCCGATGTGCGATCTGATGCGCCCGATGTGCCATCTGATGCGCCCGACGCGACCGACCCAGCCAGCCCCCCCGCCTTCCTCGCCACCTGGCCCACCGACACCCGGCTGCGCTACCGCCTGGGCGGCTATTACCGCGGCGAGCTGCATGGCGACGCGCAAGTGCTCTGGCAGCGCCAGGGCACGCGCTACCAGGCCGTGGTGCAACTCGACGTGGGCTTTCTCCTCAGCTCACGCTTCACCAGCCAGGGCGCCATCACCGCGCACGGCCTGCGCCCCGAGGTCTATGAAGAGCAGGTGCGCCAGCGCCGACGCGGCGTGCGCCTGGGCGAAGACGTGCGCCTGAACAATGGCGAGCGCGTGCCCCTGCCCGCCGCCGACGTGCAAGACGCCGCCAGCCAGTTCGTCGAGCTGGGCCACCGCTTCGCCACCGGCCAGGCGCGCCTGGCGCCCGGCGCGCAAATCGACTTCTGGCTCGCCCGCCCCGGCGGCGTGGACGCATGGACCTACGACGTCGTGGGCGAAGAAACCCTGCACCTGCCCCGCCTTGGCCCCGTGCAGGCCTTTCACTTGAAACCCCGCCCCACCGCCAAGCCGCGCGGCAGCATCAGCGCCGAAATCTGGTTCGCCCCCAGCCTGCAATACCTGCCCGTGCGCATCCGCCTCACCCAGGACCCCGAAACCCATGTGGACCTGATGGTCGAAACCGTCGAGCAGCAATGACCAAGGCAATCGCATTTAAATACTCTTAAAAATCAACAAGTTATGAATTGTTGAACGCTGCTCAACTGCCCCCTGTAAGGCCAGCCCAGCCTGCAAAAAACTGTCTTTTTGCGTCCTTTGCGAATCCTTCGCGTCCTCTGCGTTCGGCAGTTCGGCCGTTCGGCTGTTTTTAATGCGATTGCCCTGCCGCAATGACCTCATTGCACCCAAAACAATAGCTTCTTCCGCATAATTTAAATGGTATTAACATATGAATACACCAAATTTCTTTTAAAATCATGCGCGAAGAGCTATATTTTTAGCATCACCCACCCTCTGACAGGAGCACCGTTCATGCCCGCACCGCTTCGCCGCCGCCACCTGCTCGCAGCCACTGCTGCGTCGGCCACTGCCCTGCTTCTCGCCACACCCGCCCATGCCGACGACGACAAATACATCAAGGGCCGCATCACCAGCATCAACTACGACGAACGCAGCCTCATCGTCGGCGACCACACGATCTACGTGGATCAGCGCACCGACTACGACGACGGCCTGCGCCACTTCGGCGACCTGCGCGTGGGCCAGCGCGTCGAAGTCGAATACCGCCGCCTGCGCAACGGCCGCCTGGTGGCCAAGGAGATCGAGCTCGACAACTGAGCCCGTCGCCACGCGGTTGACCTGCATCAAGGCCCGCGCGCGCCGCGCGCGGCACAGTGCCCCGATGCTGTCTCCCGCGACGATTGCCTGGCAGGACAAGGCGCACACCCTGCCGCCTGGCGCCACCCTGATGCGCCGCGACACCCGCCTGACGCATGTGCTGCACATCGACGAAGGGCGTGTGGCGCTGGGCCTGGCCGATGGCCAGCGCATGGCGCACCCGATGGGCCTGCTCGAAGGCCCATGCTGGCTGAACGTGAGTTGCGCCGTGCTCGGCCTTTCCCCCGTGGTCGATGCGCTGGCCGAAAGCCGCGTGCGCGTGCGCAGCGTGCCCCTGGCCAGCTTCCAGGCCGAGATGGCCGCCCTGCCCGCCACCGCGCGCTCGGTGCTGCACGACGTGTCGCTGGCCTACCGCCATCAGGCCGAGCTGTCCGTCAGCCGCCTGGGCAAGGACGCCGAAGCCCGTTGCGCCGAATGGCTGCTGCGCCATGCCGAACCCACCGCCGACGCACCCGGCACGCTGGCCGTGCACCTGCTGGAGCGCAAGCGCGCGGTGGCCATTCAACTGGGCATCGCGCCCGAGACCCTGTCACGCGTGCTGCGGCAGCTGCGCGTGCGCCAGCTCATCAGCGGCACGGGCCGCGTGCTGCACCTGACTGACCCTGATGGGCTGCGCGTGCTGACGGGTCATTGAGGGCTGTCTGGCCGAGGGGCTTGCGTGTGCACGCATCTCACTTTGCCTTGCACGAGCGATTTCCCCGGCACGCCGAACAGACCACCACCTCGCAGGCTGGGCAGCGCCGCAGGCGAAACCCGGCGTTCTCGCGCGCCGGCTTGCTGGGTTTCGCTTTCGCTCTACCCAGCCCACCAAGATGCGTGCATACACAAAGACTGGCGAACGCGTTCACGCTCGCAGCCGCTGGGGCGAAACCACCGCGGGATCGACGCCTTCCGCAGCCAGCTCGGGTGGCAGCGGCGCGCCTTCGATCAGGCTGGCGGCCAGCTGGCTGGCACCGGCGGCGCTTTGAATGCCGTAGCCGCCTTGCGCGGACAGCCAGAAAAAGCCGGGGCAGGCGTCGTCGAAGCCGATGACGATCTCGCCATCGGGCACGAAGCTGCGCAGGCCCGCCCAGGTGGCGCTGGGGCGGCGAATCTCGAAGTGCGTGGCTTCCTGGATGTGGTGGATGCCCAGGGCAATGTCGAATTCCTCGGGCTGCACGTCGTGCGGGGGCACCGGGTCGGCGTTGGCGGGCGAGCCGAGCAGCTGGCCGGCGTCGGGCTTGAAATACCACGCTTCGTCCACGTCGCACACCATGGGCCAGCTTTTCAGGTCGGTGCCCTCCGGCGGCTGGAAGGTGAAGGCGCTGCGCCGGCGCGGCTCCAGGCCGATGGGGGCTGCGCCGAACACGGCGGCCACCTCGTCGGCCCAGGCACCGGCGGCGTTGACCACGGTGTGCGCGGCCAGCGTATCGCCGCTGGAAAGCCGCACCTGCCAGGCATCGCCCTCGCGCGTGGCGCTGACGGCTTCAGTGCCGCACATGAGCGCTGCGCCCGCCTGCCGCGCGCCGCGCAAGAAGCCTTGCAGCAAGGCGTCGACGTTGATGTCGAAGCCATCGGCGTCAAGCAATGCCTCGTGGATCACGCCAGGCCGCAGCGCGGGCACCATGGCGAGCACCTGGGCCTCGTCCAGCTGACCAAGGTGCGTGCCGCTGGCGGCCAGGGTGTCGCGCAGCGCAAGCAGTGCGGCGTGCTGGTCGGCACGCGCCACGAACAAGGCGGGGCGCGGGCTCATCAGCGGTGCATCGGCAAACCCGGGCGGGGGATTCAGATAGAAGTCGCGCCCGGCACGTGTCAGCGCGCGCACGCCGGGCGGGCCGTAGCTTTCCATGAACATGGCCGCCGAGCGGCCCGTGCTGTGCGTGCCGGGCTGAGCTTCGCGCTCCAGCAGCAGCGCGCGGCGGCCGGCGCGCGCCAGGCGCCAGGCCAGCGACGCACCGGCAATGCCGGCACCGATGATGAGCAGGTCGCAGTCGTTCATGGCGGCATTGTTTCACGCTGCCCCATCAAAAAACCCGGTGCAGCGACCGGGTTGGAGAAGGCAGGCGCGCTTGCGTCAAACCGCCACGCGCACCGCCCGCAGCTTCATCGAAAAGTCGTGCAGCGCGGCGATGCCGCTTTCTTCGGCCCGGCGGCACCAGGCTTGCAGGTCGGCCACCAGCTGCTCGCGCGTGCGGCCCGTGCTCAGCCACAGCTGGCGCAGTTCTTCGCGCATGGTGACCATCTGGTCAAGCACCGGGTAGGCCGCGCGCGCGGCGGCCAGTTGCGCCACGGCGGCGGCGGGCACCTTGTCGGCGTCGCGGTGCAGCCAGCGGCGGGCCGACCGCAGCATGCCGCTGCCTTCAGCGGCTGACGCGGTCTGCTGCTGGAACACGGCGCGCATCTGGCGCGCATAGCTGGCCATGACCTCGTAACGATGGGCGATCAGCGCCTCCAGCGTGTGGTCGTCCGCCACCGGGCGCACGGCGCCATAGGCCAGGCGCGGCGGCGTCTTCTTGGGGCGCGCCAGGCCCAGCTTGCTCAAGATGGTGATGTAGCCCCAGCCGATGTCGAACTCATACGGCTTGACCGAGAACTTGGCCGACGTGGGGTAGGTGTGGTGGTTGTTGTGCAGCTCTTCGCCCCCCACGATCAGGCCCCAGGGCGAGACGTTGGTAGAGGCGTCCTGCGCCTCGAAATTGCGGTAGCCCCAGAAGTGGCCCACGCCGTTGATGACGCCTGCGGCCCAGAACGGGATCCAGGCCATCTGCATGGCCCACAGCGCCGCGCCCAGCGCGCCGAACAGCAGCACATCGACCACCAGCATGATCGACACGCCCAGCACGGAGAAGCGGCTGTACAGATGGCGCTCGATCCAGTCGTCCGGCGTGCCGTGGCCGTAGCGGCGCAGGGTGTCTTCGTTTTTCGCCTCGGCGCGGTACAGCTCGGCACCTTGCCACAGCACCTTGCGCAGGCCGTACACCTGCGGGCTGTGCGGGTCTTCGGCCTGCTCGCACTTGGCGTGGTGCTTGCGGTGGATGGCCGTCCACGCCTTGGTGGTCATGCCGGTGGTCAGCCACAGCCAGAAGCGGAAGAAGTGCTGCAGCGCCGGGTGCAGATCGAGCGCGCGGTGGGCCGAGTGGCGGTGCAGATACAGCGTGACGCTGACGATGGTGATGTGCGTGAGCACCAGGCCGATCAGCAGCACCTGCCACCAGGCCAGTTGCAGCAGCCCGCCGGAAAGCCAGCCTGCCAGGGCCGCGAAGGCGGAAGAGTCAAGCAGCGTCGTCATGGGGCAGCGGTTCTTTCAGTCAGAGAGCGGAAGGTGAAGCGGCGCACCGCGTTGGAAGGCGCCAGCGCGCTTTGGTTCGATGGCGGTGGGTGCGCAGGATGCAAGAAATTGTAGGAGCGCACCCCGCCCCAGCGATAGCGCCACACGCGCGAATGCGACACACAAGTCCCACCCGCCTTCCATCAGCACGGCTTTTGTCCACTATTGCCCACACCAGGAGAGATGTGGTCACGGTGCAGTCAAGCAAGAACAAAAAATAATAGCTACTTGCGTACGTTTTAAAAGGATTATAGATACAAAATCACCTATAATCCTTTTAAATCGTACGCAAGCAGCTATCAAAACATGATTGACTTGACCACGACAGAGTCACTCTGTCGCTTGGGTGGCCAAGCGCACGCCCTTACTTGCCCTTGATGCCCAGCAGCTCCACCTCGAAGTTCAGCGTGGCGTTGGGCGGGATGACGGCGCCTGCGCCGCGGCTGCCGTAGGCGATGTCGGGCGGGCACACCAGCTTGGCCTTGCCGCCGACCTTCATTTTCTGCACGGCTTCGGTCCAGCAGGGGATGACGCGGTTGAGCGGAAACTCCGCCGGCTGGCCGCGCGAGTGGGAGCTGTCGAACTCCTTGCCGCTGTCGGGGAAGGTGCCGCGGTAGTGCACGCGCACGGTGTCGGTGGCGGCAGGGCTGGGGCCGGTGCCTTCTTGCAGGCTTTGGTACACGAGGCCGCTGGGCAGCGTCTGGGGGGCAGCGGGCGGTGTCTGCGCAAACGCGGCAGCAGACAGCAAAGCGCAGGCCGCAAAGGCCGCGCGAGAGATTCGCACTTGCATGGTCAGGAACACGGGTGGGTTGAGGAGCTGGGCATTATCAGCGCCCGGCATCGGCGGGCAGCGCCGCCGCGACCGGTTCCGGCTTTCACGCTCAACGCCGAACGCCGGGCGCCCAACCCCCTCAGGCGCGCTGCCACACGGCAGCAAAAAACCCATCCGTGCCGTGCCGGTGCGGCCACAGGCGCAAATACTGGCCGCCCTCGGGCGTGCACAGCGCCGCCGCGCCTTCAACCTTCAGGCCCGCCAGCAACTCGGCCGCGTTCAACGGCGCAAAGTCGGCGTGGGCTGCCCCAAAGGCGGCGGCGATGGCCTCGTTCTCCTCGGGCAGCAGGCTGCACGTGGCATACACCAGCCGCCCGCCGGGCTTGAGCAGGCGCGCGGCGCTGGTGAGGATGGCCAGCTGCTTGGCTGTCAGCTCGGCCACGTCCTGCGGGCGCTGTCGCCACTTCAGGTCGGGGTTGCGCCGCAGCGTGCCCAGGCCCGAGCACGGCGCATCGACCAGCACGCGGTCCATCTTGCCAGCCAGGCGCTTGATGCGCTCGTCGCGCTCATGCGCAATCGCCACCGGGTGCACGTTGGACAGGCCGCTGCGCGCCAGCCGGGGCTTGAGCGCCGCCAGCCGGTGCGCCGACACGTCGAACGCATACAGCCGCCCGGTATTGCGCATGGTCGCGCCGATGGCCAGCGTCTTGCCGCCCGCGCCCGCGCAGAAGTCGGCCACCATCTCGCCACGGTGCGCGTCCAGCAGCAACGCCAGCAGCTGCGAGCCTTCGTCCTGCACCTCGACTGCGCCGCGCACGAAGGCGTCCAGCTTTTGCAAGGCCGGTTTGCCGGGCACGCGCAGGCCCCAGGGCGAATAGGGCGTTGCCTTTGATTTGATAGCGCTTTGCGCAAGCTCTTCCTGCGCCTGAGGCCGTTTCTCCTTCAAGGTGTTCACGCGCAAATCCAGCGGCGCGCCTTCCATCAGCGCGGCAGCCAGCGCGTCGAACTCGCCACCCACCTGCGCTTGCAGGGGTTCGACCAGCCAGGCCGGCAGGTTGTGGCGGTGCTGCGGTAGCAGCTCGGCAGGGGGCACGGCGTCGCAGGCATCCAGCCAGGCTTTTTCGCCGTCGGTCAGCGCCTGCTTGAGAAAGTCGCGCGGTGCCTGAAAGCCCAGCACCGCCAGCCGCCGCTCGCGCGCGCCGCTGCCCGAGCGCGCCAGGTGCTCATACAGCAGCTTGCGGCGCAGCACGGCGTAAGCCGTTTCGGCCAGCGTGGCGCGCTCGCGCGGGCCCAGGTGGCGGTGCTCACGGAAAAAGCGCGACACCACGGCATCCGCCGGATGGTCGAGCAGCAAAACGCGCCGCACCAGTTCGGTGGCGGCGTCCAACAGGGCTTTGGGGTGCATGGGGCGGATTGTGGCAGCGCGCGGCTCAGCAAAAATGGCTGTTGAAGAGAGCCGCACACCGAATTTCCATTGATTCGGCCCCATGAAGTCAGCACTTTCTTGACTGGCACCTGATGGAATAGCGCTGCAGAAAACTTCAACACCGGGCCGGAGCAAGAAGCCGAAGGCGTCAACGCGGAAGCCTCTCATGCGAGCCTCGGCGGGTGCGCTCCCGCCGAAGCTCAAGCCGCGCGCGCGGACGTCGGCGAGGCCAACGGCTGCACCGCCAAACGCAGGCCCATCGCCTTGAGAATGGCCGACAGGTTGCTGAGTGCAGGATTTCCCTTCGGCGACAGCGTGCGGTAAAGCTGTGTCGGATTCAGATGCGCCTGCTCGGCCACCGTCTGCACGCCGCCCACAGCCTGCGCGAGTTGGCGCAGCACGGTCATCAGTTCGGCCTGGTCGCCATCGGCCAGGATGCCGTTGATGACTTCGAGCGCAAGCGCCGGTTCGTCGCGGAACAGCTCGGCCATCGCCTCGTCATGGGGTCTGCTTCTCATTCGTCACCTCTTTTTTGCCAGTCCTGCCAATACGCTACCGCTCGGGCGATGTCCGCATCCTGCGTGCGCTTGTCACCACCGCACAGCAGCAGCACCAGCCGCTGGCCCGCCAGAGCGTAGTACACCCGGTAACCCGGCCCGGCGTCGATGCGCAGCTCCCACACGCCATCACGGCAAAACCTGTGGTCGCCGAAGTTGCCTTGCTCGACCCGGGTTACGCGCCGGATGACCGCCACCTTGGCCTGCATGTCGCGCAAGCGCCGCAGCCAATCGTCGTAGACATCTTTCTGCTCGTCGACCGTCAGGTAGTGCTCAATTCGGTACATGCTCATTTTCGTTTATAGACGAAAGAAGTCAAGCGACGCAGCCCGTGAGACGGTTAGCTATTTAAACCTATATCTCTCACGCATAAAGCGTTAGAAGCTACAGTTTTTGAATCAACTCCATCACTGCACGCGGATAGATCAGGTGCTCCTGCGTCAGCACGCGCGCAGCCAGCGCATCGGCCGTGTCGCCTGGCAGCACGGGCACGGCGGCTTGCGCGAGGATGTGGCCGTGGTCCAGCTCGGCCGTCACCTGGTGCACGGTGGCACCGGCCAGCTGGCAGCCTTCGTCGATCGCCCGCTGGTGCGTGTGCAGACCGGGGAAGGCGGGCAGCAGGCTGGGGTGAATGTTGACGAGCCGCCCCGCGTAATGCGCCACGAAGCCGGGCGTGAGGATGCGCATGAAACCGGCCAGCACCACCAGCGCGGGATGGCCGTGTGGATCGTGCGTGTCGATCTCGGCAGCCAAGGCGGCGTCGAACGCCTCGCGGCTGGCAAACGCCTTGTGGTCGACTGCGGCGGCGGCGATGCCGTGCTCGCGTGCAAAGGCCAGCCCCTTGGCATCAGGGCGGTTGCTGATGACGGCAGCCACGCGCGCCTGCAGACGATCGGCCCAGCGCTCTTTCTCGGCCGCGCGCACGATGGCGGCCATGTTGCTGCCGGTGCCGGAGATCAGGATGACGATGTTCTTCATGGCGGGCGCGATTATCCTTGCCCGCATGAGCCTGATCCGCCCTCTCACCCCCCTCGAAGCCCGCGTGCTGGCCACGCTGATGGAAAAAGCCCGCACCGTGCCCGACACCTACCCGCTGTCGCTCAACCTCATCGTGACCGGCTGCAACCAGAAGACCAGCCGCGAGCCGGTGATGGCCGTGACCGAGCCCGAGGCGCAAGCCGCGCTGGATGACCTGAAGCGCCTGAGCCTGGTGATCGAATCGCACGGCAGCCGCGTGGCGAAGTACGAGCACAACTTCCAGCGCGTGCTGGGCGTGCCCGATCAGGCCGCCGCGCTGCTGGGCCTCTTGATGCTGCGCGGCCCGCAAACGGCGGCCGAGTTGCGCATCAACGCCGAGCGCTGGCACCGCTTTGCCGACATCTCGTCGGTCGAGGGCTTTCTGAACGAGCTGGCCGAGCGCACGCCAGACAAGGGCGGCCCGCTGGCCGTGCTGCTGCCGCGCGCACCCGGCGCGCGCGAGCCGCGCTGGGCGCAGCTGCTGTGCGGGCCGGTGGAGGTGGTGGATTCTCATGATTCGATAGCTGCCAGCGCAAGCGAGGAAAGCGCTGACAGCCAAAATGACCGCATATCCGCGCTGGAGGCCGAAGTGGCCGCGCTGCGCGCCACGGTGGCGCGGCTGTGTGATGAGCTGGGCCTGACACCGCGCTGAGGGCAACGAGAACACGTACTTTCGTTTAGCAGTAACGCTCCCATCGGTAACGATCCGAGTAGGCAGACGCAAGACATTGCGCTGCAATGGCGACCAATCAACCCAACGGATTGCTGCCATGACCGCCACCACAGCCCCTTCCCGCGCCGCCAGTCCCTCGCCCACACGATCGGCGTCACCTGACGCGGCGCAAAACGGCGCTGCGTTGATCGAGCAGGCGCGCAACCCGCAAAGCGGGCAGATCGACGCGAGCCGGCTGGCCCAGTGGATCAAGGAGGCGCGCGCGGCCCAGCCCGAATCGGCCAGCGAGGCGCAATCGGCCATCGAAGCAGCCTTGATCGGCCAGGGGCGCATTGGTGAGCTGTCGCGCTTCAACGAGGCGCTGCGCCAGCCAGAGCCTGCCCAGGGGCCGCAAGCCTTTTCCACGTTCGGCGCGCCCGGCATCGCCGTGGAAGGCGGGCGGCGCGCCATGGGTGCCGGCCAGGACCTCATGACCCAGGGCGCAGCGGTGACGCAGCAGGGCGCGCAGAAGCTGATCGACAACCCGGTCTTGAGCAAGATTTGGCAGCCGACGGTGAGTGAGTGGACGGGCAAAGCCGGTTTTACCGACGGACTTCAAGATCTGTTGCGACAACAAGGATTGATTCCCTCTGACGACATCAAACCCCCTCCCCCAGGCTCCATCGGCAAAGGCCAAGGCATCTCCAGCGGCGTCGCCAACAACCACAACGCCCGCCTGGCCGAAAACGCGGTGGTCGACGAATACCGCCGCGCGCCAGGCAACCGGGTGCAGCAGCAGGTGCCGATTCACGGCGGCGCGCGCATCGTCGACGTGCGCGCCGACATCCCCGCCGCCGATCCGCGCATGAGCCAGCGCGTTGACGTGGAAGTGAAAACGGGCCGCGCCGGCCTGAACGACCTCACCCGCTCGCAGGCCGCGCACGACGGGCTGGAGCTGCGCCACAACCGCGCCGCCCGCCAGGCCGGGCTGGCGATGGAAGAAGCCGGCCAGGGCCTCAGCCGCAGCGGCGCCACCCTGCACAACGTGGGTCGCGTGGCCCGTCCGCTGGGCGTGGCCCTGGGCGCACTGGAAGTCGGCCAGTCGTTCCGGGCCGATGGCCACCAAGTCGGCGAGAACACCGGCCGCTCGCTCAGCGGCCTGGCTGGCGGCGGCCTGGGTGCCTGGGGCGGCGCATCGGCGGGCATGGCCATCGGCACCGCCATTTTTCCGGGCGTCGGCACCGTGGTGGGCGGCGTCATTGGCGCCATCGCTGGCGGCGTGGGCGGCGACATGGCCGGGCGCGGGCTGTTCAACACCGTCAAAAGCTGGTTCTGAACGGCACGCGACGCGGCAACCCGACAGGCTGGCACGCGCACGCCCCTGCCTCGTAGGATGCCGCCATGTTTGAAAAACTCAAATCCCTGTTCGGCCGCCAGCCCGCCAGCGCCCCGCCCGCGAGCGGGCTGGCGCAGGCCCTGGCCGATTACCCGCCCTATGGGCTGCCCCATCCGGGCTACGGCAAAAGCGTAAGCCCAACCCAAGCCCAGGAAAACCTGGACTGGCTATTGACCCACCGCGACGAGCGCCTGGCCCTCATCAGCGACCTGGTGCAACGGCGCGCCGGCATCGACACCGCACCCGCGCTGGCCGAGCCGATGGCCTATGGCCCCGCGCTGGCCGATGCGCTCAACGCCTGGGCCATGCGTGAGTGGCCTGCCATTGCCCGACCCGAGTGGGGTGCCACCCGATGGGTGGATCTGCCGCGCGACGCAGCGCACATCGCCTTGTCGATGGCCGTGGACATGGCGATCCTGTTCGGCGAGGTCATCCGCCGTGGCAACCCCGACTGGCGCTGGGGGCTGGATATGACGAAGGTCAATCTGAAGGACGACATGATGAGCGCCCGACGTGTGGTGCTAAAGGCCGATCCAGTGGGGCGGCACGTTGAACCTTTTCTCATCGACCTCGAAGACATCGTCGCTGGTCGTCTCCAAGACCCCAAGCCATATTTCTATCAACTACCCGATCACCCTTGGCTCAAAACTGTGGCGCAAGGACTACGCGGCGACCACATGGCAAGCTGGCGCGAGAAAGCCCTGCTCTACCCGATCCGCGAAGGCGAGAATGGTGAATAAGAACACCTCGACCGCCTGTCGATACAGCGCCAGCAGCTGCGATTTTTGAAGTTCTCCACCATGCTGGACAAACTTGCCTCCCTGCTGGGCTTCAAGCGGGCCAGCGCCCCGCCCGCGAGCGGGCTGGCGCAGGCCCTGGCCGATTACTCGCCCTATGGGCTGCCGCACCCCGGCTCAAAACACAAGCTGAGCGTGCTGCAAGCCCAGGAAAACCTGGACTGGCTATTGGCCCACCGCGACGAACGCCTGGCCCTCATCAGCGGCCTGGTGCGACAGCGCGCAGGCATCGACACCGCGCCTGCGCTGGCCGAGCCGATGGCCCACGGCCCGGCCCTGGCCGATGCGCTCAATGCGTGGGCCATGCGTGAGTGGCCTGCCATTGCCCAGCCTGAATGGGGTGCCACACGCTGGGTCAGCCTGCCGCGCGACGCCGCGCACATCGCCTTGTCGATGGCGATGGACATGGCCATTCTGTTTGGCGAGGTCATCCGCCGTGGCAACCCAGACTGGCGCTGGGGGTTGGATTTGAGCAAGGTCAATCTGAAGGACGACATGGGGAGCGCCCGGCGTGTGGTGCTCAAGGCCGACCCGGTGGGCAGACATACCGAGCCGTTTCTGATTGATCTGGAAAAGCAGTTCGTTACCCGTATTTGGCAATCCGAGTATTACAACTACCAATTGCCCGATCACCCGTGGCGCAACGTGGTGCGATATGGCCTGAACGGCGATTACATCAACCCCTGGCGCGAGAAAGCCCTGCGCTACCCGATCCGCGAAGGCGAGGATGGTGAATAAAAACACCTTGACCGCCTGTCAATACAGCGCCAGCAGCTGCGATTTTTGAAGTTCTCCACCATGCTGGACAAACTCACCTCCCTGCTGGGCTTCAAGGCGGCCAACTGAACGTGCGCTCCGCGGCACCATGTCGCCTAACGGACGGAGCCAAGACCATGCCCATGCTAAAAACACGCTCCCGCTAAGGAGACGCATTGCATGGATCTGGCATTCACCCCCGAAGAGTTGAAATTCCGCGACGAGATTCGCGATTGGGTCAAGGGCGCGCTGCCTGCCGACATTGCCGCCAAGGTGCACAAGGCCCAGCGCCTGACACGCGACGACATGCAGACATGGGCCAGGATTCTGGGCAAGAAGGGCTGGCTGGGCTATGGCTGGCCGGCGCAGTTTGGCGGGCCGGGCTGGACGGCGGTGCAAAAGCACTTGTTTGAAGAAGAATGCGCCATGGCCGGTGCGCCGCGCATCGTGCCTTTTGGCCCGGTGATGGTGGCACCGGTCATCATGGCCTTTGGCAATGCCGAGCAGCAAAAGCGCTTTCTGCCCGGCATCGCCTCAGGCGATGTGTGGTGGAGTCAGGGCTATAGCGAACCCGGCTCGGGGTCTGACCTGGCCAGCGTGCGCACCAAGGCCGAGCGCAAGGGCGACAAGTACATCGTCAACGGCCAGAAGACCTGGACGACGCTGGGCCAATACGGCGACTGGATGTTCAACCTGGTGCGCACCAGCAACGAGGGCAAGCCGCAAACCGGCATCTCCTTCCTGCTGATCGACATGAAGTCGCCCGGCGTGAGCGTGCGGCCCATCAAGCTGCTGGATGGCGAATGCGAGGTGAACGACGTGTTCTTCGACAACGTCGAAGTGCCCGCCGAGAACCTGATCGGCGAAGAAAACAAGGGCTGGACGTATGCCAAGCACCTGCTGAGCCACGAGCGCACCAACATCGCCGACGTGAACCGCGCCAAGCGCGAGCTGGAGCGTTTGAAGCGCATCGCCAAGGCCGAAGGCGTCTATGACGACGTGCGCTTTCGCGACCAGATCGCCCTGCTCGAAGTGGACGTGGTGGCGCTGGAGATGCTGGTGCTGCGCGTGCTGTCGGCCGAGAAGTCGGGCAAGAACTCGCTGGATATCGCCGGCTTGCTGAAGATCAAGGGCAGCGAGATCCAGCAGCGCTACACCGAGCTGATGATGCTGGCCGCAGGCCCCTACAGCCTGCCCTTCATTGAAGAGGCGATGGACGCGGGCTGGCAGGGCGACCAGGCTGCCGCCGCCGGGCTGCAAGGCTTTCCGGGCGGCGAAGTGGCCAACGCCACGCTGGCGCCCAGCTACTTCAACTACCGCAAGACCACCATCTACGGCGGCAGCAACGAAGTGCAACGCAACATCGTGGCCCAAACCGTTCTGGGCTGAAACGCTGGAGACAAGCACATGGATTTCGATTTTTCCGATGACCAGCAGGCCCTGCGCGACGCCGTTGCCAAGTGGGTCGAAAAAAGCCACGACTTCGAGCGCCGCCGCAAGACCGTCGACGCTGGCGGCTTTGACCGCGACACCTACGGCGCACTGGCCGAGCTGGGCCTGACCGGCATCACCATCGACGAAGCCTACGGCGGCATGGGCATGGGCCCGGTCGAGGCCATGGTGGTGCTCGAAGAGCTGGGCCGCGGCATCGTGGCCGAGCCGCTGGCGCAGGCCTATGTCACCAGCGCCGCCATCCAGGGCTTCGGCAGCGATGCCGTCAAGCAAGCCTGGCTGCCCAGGATCGCCAGCGGCGAGGCGCTGGTGGTGCTGGCGCACCAGGAGCGCAAGGCGCGCTACCGCCTGGGCGAATGCGAAGCCAAAGCGGAAGCAGCGCCCAACGGATATACGCTGACAGCTCTTAAAAACGTAGTGCCTGCGGGTGACAAGGCCGACGCCTTCGTCGTGCCCGCCCTGCTGGACGGCCAGCTGGCGCTGTTCCTGGTCGAGCGCGCCGCCCCCGGCGTGAGCACGCGCGGCTACCTCACGCAAGACGGCTCGCGTGCCGCCGACGTCAAGCTCGACGGCGCCCCCGCCACCCTCATCACCGCGGACGGCCTGGCCGCGCTGACGCTGGCCGCCGACGTGGGCATCGCCTGCGCTTCCGCCGAAGGCGTGGGCACGATGGAGCAGCTGCTGAAAATGACGGTGGACTACATGAACCAGCGCAAGCAGTTCGGCGTGACGATTGCCACCTTCCAGGCCCTGCGCCACCGCGTGGCCGACATGAAGATGCAGCTGGAGCTGGCGCGCAGCATGAGCTACTACGCCACGCTGAAGCTGGGCGCCGATGAGGCCGAGCGCCGCCAGGCCCTCTCGCGCGCCAAGGTGCAGCTGGGCCAGTCGATGCGCTTTGTCGGCCAGCAGGCGGTGCAGCTGCACGGCGGCATCGGCGTGACCGACGAATACGCCGGCAGCCACTACTTCAAGCGCCTGACGCAGCTGGAGATGGCCTACGGCGACACGCTGCACCACCTGGGCGAGGTGAGCGAGCGCATGACGGAATCAGCCGGCGTGTTTGCCTGACGGGGCGCTCAAGAAAACGCGCGCATGCGCCGCTGGCACCAGCGGCGCATGGTCGGCCAGCCCGCTGCATCAGCGGGCTTTTTCTTGCCCGTTGCCTGGGTCACACAGCTTCGGCGGTGGATGCGCTTTTTTTGCGTCAACCCATCTGTTTCACAGAACTCGCCTGCACAAACAGCATCTCATTGGTGCTAACCTTTCGAAGAAAGGCAACATTCATGACACAAAATTCCACACTGACAGAACCCAAAACCCCGGCGGAAACCACCCCTCTGGCTGGCCCATTCGACCGCCTTGCCCTCAGCACCTCAGCCACCGGCCCCTTGTGGCGGCAGCTTTTTCAGCAGTTGAACAGCATGATGGATGCGGGCGTGCTGGTGCCAGGCAGCACCTTTCCGGCCGAGCGCGATTTGGCCGAATCGCTGGGCGTGAGCCGCGTCACGGTCAAGCGCTGCTACGACGAGCTGCGCCGCGACGGCATGCTGGCCGGGCGCGGGCGCGCGGGCAGCGTGTTGCAGGCGGTGCGCCGCGCGCAGCCGCCGCTGGGCCGGCTCAAGGGTTTCACGCAGGAAATGCAGGAGCTGGGCATGGCCGCTTCCACGCAGTTGCTCGAGCGCCGCGTCACCACCGACCGCGCCATGGCCTCGCTCTTCGGGCGACCCTCCGGCGCACCGCTGCTGCACGTGGTGCGCGTGCGCGCCGCCAATGACGTGCCCATGACGCGCGAAGTGGCCTGGTACGACCTGGGCGCGGCCCCGGCGCTGGCCGACTGGGACGGCCAGGGCTCGGCCTATGCCTTCTTGCGCGAGCACTGCGGCGTGGTCGTGCAGCACGCCGAGCAGACGGTGGAAGCGGTGGAAAGCACATCGGCGGAAATGCAGGCCTTCGGTCTTGAGGTGCCGCAGCCCTGCCTGCTGTTCAAGCGCCGCACCTACGCGCCCGGCGAGCAGCTCATCGAGTACGTGGAAGGCACGTTCCGGGGCGATGCCTATGTGTACCGCATGAAGCTGGCGCTCTGATACGCGCGCCCTGCCCTGCTTTTTTCTGCCGACCGTCAAAGGCTGCCCACGGCGCAGGCCGCATGCGCGCCCGCCTGGCGCAGCCGCGCATGCAGCCAGTCGCGCCCCGGCAAGGCGGCCAGCACGCCGCGCCGCTTGACCATGTGCGCACCGCACAGATTGCCCCAGCACAGCGCCTCGGCCAGCCCCCGGCCCGCCAGCACCGCCGCGCCATAGCCGCTGGCAAAGGCATCGCCCGCGCCCACGGTGTCCACCGCGCGCACGCGCCAGGCCGGCGCATGCCACGCCTGCGGCGCTGCGGCCCCTTGCCATTCCATGCCCGCACTGCCTTGCGCCCCCAGCGTCAGCACCAGGCGGCGCAGCGCGGGCCAGTCGGCGCGCAAGTGCCCAAGCCGCAGCAGCGCGTGACGAGCGCTGGCTGAGGCATGGCCCGCCAGCGCGGCGGCGGGCAGGCCCAGCAGCGCCGCGCCTTCGGTCTGGTTGACGATGAGCGTGTGCGTGCACTGGCGCAGGCGGGCGGGCAGCTCGCCCCAGGGCGAAAGGTTCAGCACCGTCATCACGCCCGCCGCGTGCGCGCACGCGAAGGCGGCCTGCACGGCGCTGAGCGATGTCTCCAGCTGCCCGTACACCAGTTGCGCCGCCTGCAGCGTGGGCTGGGCAGCGGCCACGTGCGCCGGGCCCAGCGCGGCGTTGGCACCCGCAAAAACGGCAATCATGTTCTCGCCCTGCGGCCCGATCAGCCCCGCGCCCCAGCCCGAAGGCCCGTCGAAGCGGTGCACATGCCGCGTGCCGATGCCCTCGCGCGCCAGCAGCGCCAGCAGCGCGTCGCCGGCGGCGTCGCGGCCGCAGCCGATGAGCGTGTCCACCGCCAGGCCCAGGCGCTGCATGCCCACCGCCACGTTCAGTCCCTTGCCGCCCGGCTCGGCCCCGAAGCCCTGTGCCGCCAGCGTTTCGCCCGTCTGCGGCAGCCGGGGCACGCGCCAGCAGCAGGCCTGCACGTAGTTGCCCAGCACGAACACGCGGGCCGGCGCGCAAGGCAGCCGCGGTGCTGCGCCCGCGTCCTGCTCATCCGTCATGCCATGTCCTTTTTTGTTTCAGCATCGTCCATGGTGCCCCGGCGCGCGCGTGTCCCGCATGCGGGCATACCCGCTGCACGGGGAAAGCGCCCGCCTTTGTCTCACGCCGTTTCGACGCCGACGTGACAGCCATGGCCCCGAACCGCCGCACCACCCCACCCACAATACGGTGATGACCACCGCCGCCTCCTCTGCCGCCTCGTCCCGCCCGCTGCTGTGGCTGGTGGCCATCGGTTTTTTCATGCAGACGCTGGACGCCACCATCGTCAACACCGCCCTGCCTGCCATGGCGCGCAGCCTGGGCGAAAGCCCGTTTCGCATGCAGACGGTGGTGGTGGCCTACGCGCTGACGATGGCGGTGGTGATCCCGGCCACGGGCTGGCTGGCCGAGCGCTTTGGCACGCAGCGCATCTTCATGCTGGCGATTGCGCTGTTCACCGCCGGCTCGGCGGCGTGCGCGGCCTCGGGCAATCTGAACCAGCTGGTGGCCGCGCGCGTGCTGCAAGGCGTGGGCGGGGCCATGCTGCTGCCGGTGGGGCGGCTGGCGGTGCTCAAGCTGATTCCCAAAGACAGGTTTCTGGAGGCGATGAGCTTCGTGGCCATTCCCGGCCTGATCGGGCCGCTGATCGGCCCCACGCTGGGCGGCTGGCTGGTGGAGGTGGCCTCGTGGCACTGGATTTTTCTCATCAACATTCCGGTGGGGCTGCTGGGCCTGGCGGCGGCGCGGCGCTACATGCCCAACCTGCGCAGCGAAGAACACGAACGCCTGGACACCAGCGGCTACCTGATGCTGGTGGTGGCCATGGTGGGCATTTCGCTGGCGATGGACGGGCTGGGCGGGCTGGGGCTGGGGCACTCACTCGTGGTGCTGCTGATGGTGGGCGGCATGGCGGCGCTGTCGGCTTACTGGCTGCACGCGCTGCGCAACCCGCGGCCGCTGTTCTCGCCCGCGCTGTTTCGCATCCAGAGCTACCGCGTGGGCCTGCTGGGCAACCTGTTCGCGCGCATCGGCTCGGGCGCCATGCCTTACATGGTGCCGCTGCTGATGCAGCTGGTGATGGGCTTTTCGCCCGCGCAGGCGGGCATGCTGATGCTGCCCATGGCGCTGGCAGGCATGGGTGCCAAGCGGGTGGTGACGGTGGTCATCCTGCGCTGGGGCTACCGGCGCGTGCTGATGGTCAACACGCTGCTGCTGGGGCTGCTGATTGCCAGCTTCGCGCTGATGTGGCCCGGCCAGCCGCTGTGGCTGCGCGTGGTGCAGATGGCGGTGTTCGGTGCGGTGAACTCGGTGCAGTTCACGGCCATGAACACCGTGTCGCTGAAAGACCTGGCACCCGCGCAGGCGGCCAGCGGCAACAGCCTGTTTTCCATGGTGCAGATGCTGGGCATGAGCCTGGGGGTGACCTGCGCATCGGCCCTGCTGCACGCTTTCAGCGACTGGCTGGGCACCGGCACCGGGGCCGACGCCCTGCCCGCGTTTCGCGCCGCGCTGGTCGCCATCGGCCTGATGACCATGGCATCGGCCGCCATCTTCTGGCAGCTGGCCGACGAGCGCCAACCCCACCGCACGCCACCGGACGGGCCTGAGCCGGGGCAGTAGATTAAAAAAAGGAGCTGTTTGCGTACGAAATAAGACATTTTCATATAAAAAAGCATATGAAAATGGCTTATTCCGTACGCAAACAGCTATTTTTATGTAGGCTGGGTAGAGCGCAGCGAAACCCAGCAGCGCCGCCAGCCGGTTGGCCGGGTTTCGCTGCGCTCTACCCAGCCTGCATTCATCACGCCACGCCCTCGGGCAGCGCGCCCGCCGCCTCGTCCGCCAGCAGGGCGGCCGCGGCTGCGGCCAGGGCTTGCGCGCTTCGGTCGGCCAGATGCACCACCTGCGCCTGCGCGAAGCGGGCAAAGTTGCGCTGGGTCGAGCGCGCATAGCCCGGGTCGTAATGGGTGGCCAGCAAGGCGCGCACCACGTCTTCGGTGTGGCCAGCGCGCGCCTGGGTTTGCCAGTCCTGCACCACGGCGCGGCCACGCAAGGTGGTCAGCGTCTCGAGCCGGGCGCAGAAGAACTCGGGGTCTTGCACGAAGAAGGGGTAGTCCTCCAGCAGCAGGGCCACGCGCTCGTCTTCGGCCAGCGCCACGCGCAGGCAGTCGCTGGCGCGCATGGCGTCCATCAGCGCTTCGGGCACGGTGCAGTTGCCCACGCGCTTGCTCTCTGCTTCCACATACACGCAGCGGGCGGCGTCGAAGCCGCGCAGCGCATCCCACACGCGCATCTCGAAGTGTTTTTGCGAAGGCTGCGGCTGGCCCGGAATCAGGCCCAGCACCGAGGCGCGGTGGCAGGCCAGCGCCTCCAGGTCCAGCACCTGCGCGCCTTGCGCGGCCAGCGCGTGCAACAGCCGCGTCTTGCCCGAGCCGGTGGGGCCGCACACCACGCGGTAGCGCAGGCGCTGTGCCTGCACGGGCGTGTCGGCCAGCAGGGCGGCGCGAAAAGCCTTGTAGCCGCCTTCGATCAGGTGCACCCGAAAGCCGATCTGCCCCAGCACCAGCGCCAGCGCGCCGCTGCGCTGCCCGCCCCGCCAGCAATACACCAGGGGCTGCCAGGCCTTGGGCTTGCCCAGGCATTCGCGCTCGATGTGGGCGGCGATGTTGCGCGCCACCAGCGCCGCGCCCAGCTTGCGCGCCTCGAAGGGGCTGACCTGCTTGAACAGCGTGCCCACGCGCACGCGCTCGTCGTTGTTCAGGCTGGGCCAGTTGAGCGCGCCGGGCAGGTGGTCGAGCGCGTGCTCGTCTTCGCTGCGCGCGTCGATGATGGCGCTGAAAGCGTCCAGCCGCGCCAGCGCGTCGGCGGCGGCAATGGGCTGCACGCTCATTTCGCGGGCGTGTGGGTGGCCGCCGCTGCCAACAGGCGGCGCAGCTCGGGCCACATGTTGTCGAGGATCTGGGGGTGCGCCTGGGCCGTGGGGTGAATGCGGTCGGGCTGAAACAGCGCCAGCGCGTCGGGCCGGTCGGCCACGCCGGCCAGAAAGAAGGGCACCAGCGCCGCGCCCTCGGCCTTGGCCACCTGGGGGTACAGGTTGAAAAAGCGCTTGCCGTAGTCGGCACCGTAGTTGGGCGGCATCTGCATGCCCGCCAGCAGCACGCGCGCACCGGCTTTTTGCGCGGCCTGCGTCATGGCGGTGAGGTTGGCCTCGGTCATGTCGAGCGACAGGCCGCGCAGCGCGTCGTTGCTGCCCAGCTCGATCACCACCACGGCGGGCTGGTACGTCCTGAGCAGCGCGGGCAGGCGCGCGCGGCCACCGGCGGTGGTGTCGCCCGAGATGCTGGCATTGAGCACGCGGGCGGTGATCTTCTGCTCGGCCAGCCGGCGCTCCAGCAGCGCCACCCAGCCGCTGCCGCGCGCAATGCCGTATTCGGCACTAAGCGAGTCGCCCACCACCAGCACCAGTGGCGCATCGGCCGCGCGCGCCGCGCCGCCCAAAGCCCCAAGCGCGGCGCTGGCCGCGCCCAAGCGGATAAAGTCACGTCGAATCACGGGAAAACAGCCTTTTCAATGACACAGGAACCCTCTACCAGCCGCCCCGCCGCGCCCATCATCGCGGTGGAACACGTCTTCAAGTCGGTCACCGACTCCACGGGCACGCTGGATATTCTGCGCGATATCCACTTCAGCCTGGCCGCGCGCGAAACCGCCGCCATCGTGGGCGCATCAGGCTCGGGCAAGAGCACGCTGCTGTCCATCATCGCCGGGCTGGACACCCCCACGCGCGGCACCGTGCGGCTGGATGGCGAAGACCTGTTTGCCGTGAACGAAGACGCCCGCGCGGTGCTGCGCGCACGCAAGGTGGGCTTCGTGTTCCAGAGCTTTCAGCTCATGGGCAACCTCACCGCGCTGGAAAACGTGATGCTGCCGCTGGAGCTGGCGGGCCGCCGCGACGCACGCGCCGCCGCCAGCGAAATGCTGGCGCGCGTGGGCCTGGACGCGCGCATGGGCCATTACCCCCGGGTGCTCTCGGGCGGCGAGCAGCAGCGCGTGGCGCTGGCGCGCGCCTTCGTGGTGCGCCCGGCGGTGCTGCTGGCCGACGAGCCCACGGGCAGCCTGGACTTTGCCACCGGCGAAAAAGTGATGGAGCTGATGTTCACGCTCAACCGCGAACAAGGCACCACCCTGGTGATGGTGACGCACGACCGCGCCATCGCCGCACTGTGCGAGCGCCGCCTGACGGTGGAAAACGGGCGCATCGCGCACGACACGGTGGGTCAGCGCTGAACTCAAGAACAATCAGACGTTTCTTGCTCCCTCCCCCGCTGGGGGAGGGTTGGGGCGGGGGCCAACCACGATCGATTCATCAAAGGTGGTCAGCCCCCATCCCAGCCTTCCCCCAGCGGGGGAAGGAGCCAGCAGCCCCCTCCTCCTCAGCCCACCTCCACCAGCTCGAAGCTGGTCTCGATCTTCGCCGTCTTGCCCAGCATGATGGTGGCCGAGCAGTATTTGTCGTGGCTGAGGGCGATGGCGCGTTCCACCGCCGCTGCGGGCACGCCCTTGACCGTGACGGTGAAGTGCATGTGGATGCGGGTGAAGACCTTGGGGTCTTCGCTGGCGCGCTCGCTGCCGAGCTTGACGGTGCAGCCGCGCACGTCGTGCCGGCCGCGCCGCAGGATGAGCACCACGTCATACGCGGTGCAGCCGCCGGCGCCGGCCAGCAGCAGCTCCATCGGGCGCGGGGCCAGGTTCTGGCCGCCGTTTTCGGGGCGGGCGGCATCGGGCGCGCCGTCCATCGCCACCACGTGGCCCGAGCCGGTTTCGGCCACGAAGCCCATGCCCGAGCGCGTGCCCGCCGCGCCTGTCCAACTCACGGTGCATTCCATTTTTCAGTCCTTTTTTCGTCCCAATGTGGGCAACAGCGTAGCGGATTCGGCACATGTGCCCTGCGCACGCGGGCAAAAGTCCGAATAGCCCTGCCCTTCGTGTTGCATTGCAGCAAAACCAGCTTGCGCTGTCGCACTTTTGCCCTACACTGCGACCCATGCAGGCGACTTGGCCTGCACCATTTGTCTCCTCCACCCTTTCATTAGGTGGATTCAAGCCCCGATGCCCTTGCGGCCTCGGGGCTTTTTTTTGCCCCGCAACAAACTGGGGGTTGAGCGCTCAGGGTTGAGCGTTCAGCGTGAATACCGGAACTTGCCAGCGCCGCGCTTGCCAACACGCTCAACGCTCAACGCTCAACGCCGGACGCTCGGCGTCCAAGGCCGCCGCACGCTGGCCACGCCCTATGATTTCCGGTTTCCTCCTCTTTTCGTGGCCTGCCCGGGCCGCCGCCTGCCATGCCTGATTCGCCCGCCTCGGCCCCTTTGTCCACCATGGATTACCTCAAGCGCGTGCTGACTGCGCGCGTGTACGACGTGGCGGTGGAGTCGCCCCTGGAGCCTGCGAAAGTGCTCAGCCAGCGGCTGGGCAGCCAGGTCTTGCTCAAGCGCGAAGACCAGCAGCCCGTGTTCAGCTTCAAGCTGCGCGGCGCTTACAACAAGATGGCGCACCTCACGCCCGGGCAGCTTGAAAAAGGCGTGATCTGCGCCAGCGCGGGCAACCACGCGCAGGGCGTGGCGCTGAGCGCGGCGCGGCTGAACTCGCGCGCGGTGGTCGTCATGCCCACCACCACCCCGCGCGTGAAGGTGGACGCGGTGAAAGCCCTGGGCGGCGACGTGGTGCTGGCGGGCGACAGCTACAGCGATGCGTATGAGCACGCCGTCAAGCTCCAGGCCGAGCACGGGCTGACCTTCATCCACCCCTTTGACGACCCGCTGGTCATCGCCGGCCAGGGCACCATCGGCATGGAAATCCTGCGCCAGCACCAGGGGCCGCTGCACGCGGTGTTCGTGGCCATTGGCGGCGGCGGGCTCATCAGCGGCGTGGGCGCTTACATCAAGGCCGTGCGGCCCGACGTGAAGATCATCGGCGTGCAGATGCACGACTCCGACGCCATGGCCCGCTCGGTGGGCGAAGGCCGGCACGTCACCCTGCCCGACGTGGGCCTGTTCGCCGACGGCACCGCCGTCAAGCGCGTGGGCGACGAGACCTTTCGCGTGACCAGCCAGGTGGTGGACGAGTTCATCCGCGTGGACACCGACGCCGTGTGCGCCGCCATCAAGGACGTGTTCGTCGACACGCGCGGCATCGTCGAGCCGTCCGGCGCGATGGCCGTGGCCGCGCTCAAGCAATACGCGCACACCCACGGCACGCGCGGCGAGAACTACGTGGCCATCCTCTCGGGCGCCAACATGAACTTCGACCGCCTGCGCTTCGTGGCCGAGCGCGCCGAGGTGGGCGAAGAGCGCGAAGCGCTGTTTGCCGTGACCATCCCCGAAGCGAGCGGGAGCTTTCGCCGCTTTTGCGAAAGCATCGGCCAGCTGCCCGGCGGCGCGCGCAACGTGACCGAGTTCAACTACCGCATCAGCGACGCCGCCGCCGCCGGTCAGGCGCACGTGTTCGTGGGCCTGACCACGCACGGCCGGGGCGAATCGCCGCACATCGCCGCCGCCTTCGAGCAGCAGGGCTTTGCCACGCTCGACCTCACGCACGACGAGCTGGCCAAGGAACACGTGCGCTACATGATCGGCGGCCACTCGCCCCTGGCCCACGACGAGCGCCTGCTGCGCTTCGACTTTCCCGAACGGCCCGGCGCGCTGATGCGCTTCTTGCGCCTGATGCAGCCGAGCTGGAACATCAGCCTGTTTCACTACCGCAACCAGGGTGCCGACGTGGGCCGCGTGCTGATCGGCATGCAAGTGCCCGCCAACGCCGATACCGCCTTGCAGCACTTCCTGCAAGAGCTGGGCTACCCCTGCACCGAAGAAACGCACAACCCGGCGTATCGTTTGTTCCTGAAAGACTAAAAAAGGAGCTGCTTACGTATGTTTTAAGGAACTTTCACATGCTTTTGTATATGAAATCGTTTTAAAACGTGCGCAAGCAGCTCACTTTATTTTGAGAATGACGAATGACCGCGCTCTGGCGAGCGCATGACAAATGACCCCAGACATCACACCGCCGCAACGCCTTCGTCATTCGTCATTCGTCATGGCGCGCCAGCGCCAGTCATTGAGCGCAGCGAAGCCATCATCAGCCACCGCCGCGCATGTCCGGCCCATCCGGGTCCGGCCCGATCTCGGCGCGCAGCACGCGGTAGTCGGGGCTGAAGACCACGTTGAAGGCCTTCGTCTCGCTGGGCGGCTCCAGAAACTTCCAGGTCCAGACCACGGTGTTTTGCAGCTGGTAGGGCACTTGCCTGGCGGGCTTGCCCAGCATGCGGCGCACCTCCTCCACGCCCATGCCCGGCTGCACGCGGGCGAAGTTCTCGGGCGTCAGCACCTGGCGCAGCGCGCTCATGCGGCCATCGGGGCCGATGGTGATCATGTAGTTGCGCACGCCTGCGGGCTGGCGGTTGTACTCGAACGTTTTAGCCCCGCCGCTTTCGGGCCACACCCGCTCGGGCTGGCCAAAGCGCTGCACCACGTCGGCCTCGGTCGAGACGCCCTCTTCCAGCTCGCGAATCGCCTGCGGATCGCAGGCGGCCAGGCCCAGCGCCCCCAGCAAACCGGCCAGGCCCGCACAACGCATGCGTTGGAAAACGGAAGGAATCAGACGTGTCATGAATGGCTCTCAAGTGCAGCGGGGTGCCCGGTAAAATCACCGGCCTTCCCAGACCGAAAAAACAGACCGCAGTTTATGTCCCTCGCCAACATCTTCCGCCGCCCGCACTACACCTCGGACGCCACCGAGTTCATCGACCAGCTCAAGTCCGCGCGCCCCGAGCTGGGCGAGCAGCAGCGCCAGGGCCGCGCCCTGCTGTGGGACAAGCAGATCGACCGCACCCTGCAGTCCGAGTTCTCTGCCGCCCGCGTGGCCCAGGGCGCCTACGTCTACCAGACCTCGCCCAGCGAGGTCTGAAGCGCTGCGGCGCGCCGCGCGCCGGCCGCTGACGCCTTCTCCCCCGCCCTCCTTCCCGCATGTCGGCCACCCACGACGACGCCCTGCTGGCCGCGCCGCCCCCCGAAGCGCCCCTGCCCGAAGTGGTTGACCACGTGGCCGTGGCGCGCCTGTATGGCGAGCCGCTCTTCGCGCTGCCGACCGATCTCTACATCCCGCCCGACGCGCTGGAGGTGTTTCTCGAAGCCTTTGAAGGCCCGCTCGATCTGCTGCTCTACCTCATCCGCAAGCAGAACTTCAACATCCTCGACATCCCCATGGCCGCCGTCACGCGGCAATACCTGAGCTATGTGGACGAAATCCGCAGCCGCAACCTGGAGCTGGCCGCCGAATACCTGCTGATGGCGGCCATGCTGATCGAGATCAAGTCGCGCATGCTGCTGCCGCCCAAGAAAACGGCAGAAGGCGAAGAAGCCGAAGACCCCCGCGCCGAGCTGGTGCGCCGCCTGCTCGAATACGAGCAGATGAAGCTGGCCGCCGCGCGGCTGAACGACGTGCCGCAGTTCGGGCGCGACTTTCTGCGCGCGCAGGTCTTCGTCGAGCAGGCGCTGAAACCCCGCTTTCCCGACGTGGACCTGGCCGACCTGCAAAGCGCCTGGGCCGACATCCTCAAGCGCGCCAAGCTGGTGCAGCACCACCGGATCAGCCGCGAAGAGCTGAGCGTGCGCGAGCACATGTCCATCGTGCTCAAGCGCCTGCAAGGGCGGCGCTTTGCCTTGTTCGAAGACCTGTTCGACGTGGAAAAAGGCGCGCCCGTGCTCGTCGTCACCCTCGTCGCGCTGCTGGAGCTGGCCAAGGAAACCCTGGTCGAAATCACCCAGGCCGAGGCCTATGCCCCCATCTACGTGCGCCTGGCCTTCACGCCGGCGTCCGGCTGAAGCGCAGCATGACGTCGCTTCGCGCCATGACAAATGACCGAAGCGCAGCACAGGCCGGTGCCGTGCGTCATTCGTCATGCGCTCGCCAGAGCGCCGTCATCCGTCATCGTCAACAGCGCACGCGCTGCGTCCACCACCCCAGGAGACTTCCCGCATGAGCCATGCCCCCGCCGCCCCCGGCTCGCCCTACGGCAGCCTGCCGCCCGCCGCGCCGCCCGCGCAGCGCAAGCCCGTCAGCCTGCCGCGCCTGGCGCAGCTGCATGCCAGCGGCGAAAAAATCACCATGCTCACCGCCTACGACGCCACCTTCGCCGCCGTGGCCGACGCGGCGGGGGTCGAATGCCTGCTGGTGGGCGACTCGCTGGGCATGGTCTGCCAGGGGCTGCCCTCCACCGTGGGCGTCAGCCTGGACACCATGCGCTACCACACCGAGAGCGTCGCGCGCGGGCTGCACCGCGTGCAGGGCACGGCCTGGCTCATCGCCGACCTGCCCTTCGGCAGCTACCACGCCTCGCCCGAGCAGGCGCTGGCCAGCGCCACGGTGCTGATGCAGGCCGGCGCGCACATGGTCAAGCTCGAAGGCGGCGGCTGGACGGCGCCCACCGTGCGCTTTCTGGTCGAGCGCGGCGTGCCCGTGTGCGCCCACCTGGGCCTCACCCCGCAAACCGTGCACGCCCTGGGCGGCTACCGCGTGCAAGGCCGCAGCGACGCCGCCGCCGACACCCTGCGCCGCCACGCGCTGGAGCTGCAAGACGCCGGTGCCGCCATGCTGGTGCTGGAGATGGTGCCGGCCGCGCTCTCCGCCCAGCTCACGCGCGAACTCACGCGCTGCGCCACCATCGGCATCGGCGCAGGCCGGGGCACCGCAGGCCAGGTGCTGGTGATGCACGACATGCTGGGCGTCAACCTGGGCAAGTGCCCCAGGTTCGTGCACAACTTCATGCAAGATGCCGGCAGCATCCGCGCCGCCATCGAAGCCTATGTGCAGGCCGTCAAGCAAGGCCGCTTTCCCGACGACGCGCTGCATGCGTGGTGACGCCCTTGCCCACCCGATTTCGCCGCCACGCCCACCTCCTCGACCGTCGCTCCCGCACCACGGCCGCCATTCCCGCGCCACAGCCGTCATTGCCGCGCCACAGCCGTCATTCCCGCGCAGGCGGGAATCCAGCGTTTGCACAGGCGCTGCGTCTGGATTCCCGCCTGCGCGGGAATGACGAAATAATCAACGCACGGCCCTGACACCCCAGTCAGCCCCCCCTGTCCTCTGCCCACCGCATGCAAACCGTCCACACCCTTGCCGAGCTGCGCCACGCGCTGCGCCATGCCCAGCGCCCCGCCTTCGTGCCCACCATGGGCAACCTGCACGCCGGGCACCTCGCGCTGGTGCACCAGGCGCGCCCGCTGGGCGACGCCACCGTGGCCAGCATCTTCGTCAACCGCTTGCAGTTTCTGCCGCACGAAGACTTCGACAGCTACCCCCGCACCTTCGCCACCGACCAGGCCAGGCTGGCCGAAGCCGGCTGCGACCTGCTGTTCGCCCCGCGCGAGGCCGACCTGTACCCCGAGCCGCAAACGTACAAGGTGCTGCCCGATGCGGCGCTGGCCGACCTGCTGGAAGGGCAGTTTCGCCCCGGCTTTTTCACCGGCGTGGCCACCGTGGTGATGAAGCTGTTCATGGCCGTGTTTGCCGGCAAGGCGCAAGGCGTGGCCGTGTTCGGCAAGAAGGACTACCAGCAGCTCATGGTCATCCGCGCGCTGGTGCGGCAGTTTGCGCTGCCCATCGACATCGTCGGCCACGACACCGAGCGCGCCGCCGACGGGCTGGCCCTGTCATCGCGCAACGGCTACCTGAGCGAAGCCGAGCGCGCCGAAGCGCTGCAACTGCCCTTGACGCTGCGCGCACTCGCCCGTGACGCGGTGGCCGCTGCGCACGCCCTGCCCCAGCAGTTGCCCGCGCTCGAAACCGCCGCCGCCCAGGCGCTGGCCGCGCGCGGCTGGCAGCCCGACTACCTCACCGTGCGCCGCCGCGCCGATTTGCTGCCGCCGCAGGCAGGCGATGGCGCAGGCGCACTCGTGGCGCTGGGCGCCGCGCGCCTGGGCAGCACGCGGCTGATCGACAACATCGAGGTGTGAGGCGCGCGGCGGCGCAGGCGAGTGGCGCGGCAGCAGGCGATGGCGGCGTGGCACGCAATGGCGGAATCCCTTCGGGGTTCCGCCCTACCCTTGGCACCATGCGCGGCGGTTGCATGGGAACAGCCAACAGCCGAACGCAGAGGACGCGAAGGGTTCGCAAAGGACGCAAAAGAACAGCCGAAAGAAGGATGTTCCTGCCGCTGCCTCTGAGCTTGTGAATGCACCATTTATGTAGGCTGGTAGAGCTTGAGCGTTACCCAACAAACCGGAGCGCGAGAACGCCGGGGTTTTTTGCTGGCGCTCTATGCAGCCTGCATGATATTCACAAAAAAAGAAGCTGCTTGCGTACGCATTTAAACGTTTTCAAATTGAAAAGCATATGAAAATACTTTAAAACGTACGCAATCAGCTCCCATTTTTGACTAAAGCAGCTCCCCTTTCGGATCACGCCCCATCAGCGCCGCCACCGCCTCCACGGGCTTGAGCTGGCCGCCCAGCAGCGCCACCACGCATTCGGTGATGGGCATGTCCACGCCCAGGTGCTGCGCGCGCTGCCACACGGTGCGGGCGCTGTATACGCCCTCGGCCACGTGGCCGAGCGACTGCACGGCTTCATCCAGCGTCTTGCCGCCCGCCAGCAGCAGGCCCACCTGGCGGTTGCGGCTCAGATCGCCCGTGGCCGTCAGCACCAGATCGCCCAGGCCCGACAGGCCGGTGAAGGTTTCGCCCCGCGCGCCCAGCGCCACGCCCAGCCGCGCAATCTCGGCCAGCCCGCGCGTGATGAGCGCGGCGCGCGCGTTCAGCCCCAGGTTCAGCCCATCGGCCAGGCCCGTGGCGATGGCCAGCACGTTTTTCACCGCGCCGCCCACTTCCACGCCGGGCAAATCGTCGTTGGCGTACACGCGCAGCGTGGGGCCGTGAAAAGCAGCCACCAGCGCCTCGCGCACGCGCGCGTGCTGGCTGGCCGCCACCAGCGCCGTGGGCTGGCCGCGCGCCACTTCCTGCGCAAAGCTCGGGCCGCTCAGGGCACCTGCGTGCAGGCCGGGGGCCACCTGGCGCTGAATCTCGTGCGGCATCAGGCCGAAGGGGTGCACCAGCTCTTGCGGAGGCTCGAAGCCCTTGCACAACCAGCCGACGGGCACGCCGCTGCCCGCCAGCGGCTCGGCCAGCAGCGCCAGCGCGCCGCGCAGGCCCGCCACGGGCGTGCCGATGACGACGAGATCGGCCTGCGGCAAGGCATCCCGCAAACCATCGTCCGGCGCGCCGCCGCGCACGAGCAGCTCGCGCGGCAGGGGAATGCCGGGCAGGTAGCGGGTGTTTTCGCGCGCGGCGTACATGGCCTGGGCCTGCGCGGCATCGCGCGCCCACAGCACCACCTGGTGTCCGGCCGGGTTGCGCGTGGCGCTGATGGCCAGCGCCGTGCCCCAGGCACCCGCGCCGATGACGATGATTTTCATGCCCGGCATGTGAAAGAGGATGCAAAAAAGCGCCCTGCGCTTGCGCGGCAGGACGCCGATGGCAAAACGCAGCGCGGGCCTTACTGCGTGATGATGGGCGATGCGCCTTCGCCCTGGGCCTGCTGCTGTTGCTGCTCGTACATCTGCTGGAAGTTCAGCTCGGCCAGGTGTACGGGCGGAAAGCCGGCACGCTGGATCAAATCGGCCACGTTGCCGCGCAGGTAGGGGTAGACGATCTGCGGGCAGGCGATGCCGATCACCGGGCCCATCTGCTCTTCGGGCAGGTTGCGGATCTCGAAAATGCCGGCCTGCTTGCACTCGGCCAGAAACACGGTCTTGTCCTGGATCTTGGTCTGCACGGTGGCGCTGACAGTGATCTCGAACACGCCTTCGGCCACGTTCTCGGCGTTGACGCCCAGGTTGATCTCCACCGAGGGCTGCTCCTGCTCCAGCAAGATGCCGGGCGAGTTGGGCTGCTCCAGCGAAGCTTCTTTCAGGTAAACGCGCTGGATGTTGAACATGGGATCGGTGTCGGCCATGGGGTGTCTCGATTCAGTGGAAGGAAAAAAAGAAAGCCGCCCATCGGGCGAGCCAGTGTCGCGGGCGATTATGTCAGGCGCTGGTGACCGCTCAGCCGGCCAGCAGCGCATCCAGCCTGCCGCGCGCATCCAGCGCCACCAGGTCGTCGTGGCCGCCCACGTGCGTGTCGCCGATGAAAATCTGCGGCACGGTGCGCCGCCCGGTGATCTCCATCATCACGGCGCGCTGGGCGGGCTCCAGGTCCACGCGGATTTCGTCGAGCGCGGTGACGCCCTTGGCTTTCAGAATCTGCTTGGCACGGATGCAGTAAGGGCAGGTGGCGGTGGCATACATCTTCACGGTGGGCATGGCGTTCCTTCAGGCTTTTTCCACCGGCAGGTTGGCGTCGCGCCAGCTCTTCATGCCGCCGGCCAGCGACTGCGCGTTGTCATAGCCCAGCTTGCGCGCCAGCCCCACCGCGCGGCCCGAGCGCATGCCCGATGCGCACACCAGCACCAGCGGCGTGGCCTTGTTCTTCACCGCGCCGGGCAGCCTGGCCTCCAGCTCGGCCAGCGGAATGCTCTTTGCCCCAGTCACATGGCCTTGGGCGTATTCGGTCGGGTCGCACACGTCGATCACCACCGCTTTTTCGCGGTTGATGAGCTGCACCGCCGCCGCAGGCGTCAGCCCCGCGCCGCCGCCACCGCTGATCGCGGGCCACAGCAGCATGCTGCCGGACGCCAGGGCCACCAGAATCAGCATCCAGTTTGTCGTTACGAAGTCCACGTCGGGTCAACCTTTTTCAATGCTTGAACAAAAAACGCCCGGCACCAAGGGCTGGGGATGGGCAGGATTTTAGAATGGGCGGTTTGTCGGCGCGCCGCCACCCCCCATCCCTCCCCTTTGCCCGCAGGGCCACTTTCCGTCATGCACAAGCTCGTACTGATCCGCCACGGCGAATCCACCTGGAACCTCGAAAACCGCTTCACCGGCTGGACCGACGTGGCGCTGACCCCCACGGGCATCGAACAAGCCATGCAGGCGGGCCGCCTGCTGAAAGAAAGCGGATACGACTTCGACGTGGCCTACACCAGCGTGCTCACCCGCGCCATCCGCACCCTGCACCTGGCGCTGCACGAGATGGACCGCCTGTGGCTGCCCACCGTCAAGCACTGGCGCCTGAACGAGCGCCACTACGGCGCACTGCAAGGGCTGAACAAGGCCGAGACGGCCAAGCAGTACGGTGAAAACCAAGTGCTCATCTGGCGCCGCAGCTACGACACGCCCCCGCCCGCCCTTGAGCCGCAAGACCCGCGCAGCGAGCGCGGCGACCCGCGCTACGCCAGGCTCAAGCCCGAGGACGTGCCGCTCACCGAATGCCTGAAAGACACCGTGGCGCGCGTGCTGCCGTTCTGGAACGAATCGATGGCACCCGCCATCGCGTCCGGCAAGCGCCTGGTGGTGGCCGCGCACGGCAACTCCATCCGCGCGCTGGTCAAATACCTGGACGGCATCTCCGACGCCGACATCGTGGGCCTGAACATCCCCAACGGCATTCCGCTGGTGTATGAGCTGGACGCACAGCTCAAGCCCATCCGCCACTACTACCTGGGCGACGCACAGGCCGCCGCCACCGCTGCCGCCGCCGTGGCCAGCCAGGGCAAGGGCTGAGCCGCCCGGCCCCAAGGCGCGCTTTTTGCACGGAACTTCCCCTTGCGGGCGCACCCGAAAGCAACGGGCGCTGTATATTGAGCGCCCACCCCCGCGCCCCCGCCCTTCTTTCATGGAGCGTCCAAGCTCCCTGCCCCCCACACCATGAGCCAAAAAACCAAGATCGCCGGCTGGATCGCCGTGGGCGCCCTCGCGGGCGCGCTGACCACCGTGTCGCTGCAAACCGTGGCACGCGGGCCGCTGGCACCGCTGCCGCTGCAGGAGTTGCAGCAGTTCGCCGCCGTGTTCGGCATGATCAAGTCCGACTACGTGGAGCCGGTGGACGAGAAAAAACTCATCTCCGACGCCATCTCCGGCATGGTCTCCAGCCTTGACCCGCACTCGCAGTATTTCGACCAGAAAGCCTTCAAGGAATTTCGCGAAGGCACCAGCGGCCGCTTCGTGGGCGTGGGCATCGAGATCACGCAGGAAGACGGGCTGATCCGCGTCGTCTCGCCCATCGAAGGCTCGCCCGCCGACCGCGCGGGCCTGAAACCCGGCGACATGATCACCCGCATCGACGACACCGCCGTCAAGGGTCTGACGCTCTCCGAAGCCGTCAAGCGCATGCGCGGCGAGCCGGGCACCAAAGTGCTGCTGACCATCATGCGGCGTGACGAAAACCGCACCTTCCCCGTCACCATCACGCGCGAGGAAATCCGCACCCAGTCGGTCAAGAGCCGCGTGGTGGAGCCTGGCTACGCATGGCTGCGCGTGTCGCAGTTCCAGGAGCGCACGGTGGAAGACTTCGTGAACCGCCTGGTGGACCTCTACAAGCGCGAACCCCATCTCAAAGGCCTGGTGCTCGACCTGCGCAACGACCCCGGCGGCCTGCTGGACGCGGCCGTGGCCGTGTCTGCTGCCTTCCTGCCCGAGGGCGTGACGGTGGTCTCCACCAACGGCCAGATCGAGGAAAGCCGCTCCACCTTCAAGGCCCGCCCCGAGGATTACGTGCGCCGCCGCGGCAGCGACCCGCTCAAGCGCCTGCCCGCCGCGCTCAAGACCGTGCCGCTGGTGGTGCTGGTCAACGAAGGCTCGGCCTCGGCCAGCGAGATCGTGGCCGGTGCGCTGCAAGACCACAAGCGCGCCACCGTCATGGGCAGCCAGACCTTCGGCAAAGGCTCGGTGCAAACCGTGCGCCCGCTCGGCCCCGACACGGCGCTGAAGATCACCACCGCGCGCTACTACACGCCCAGCGGCAAGAGCATTCAGGCCAAGGGCATCGTGCCCGACATCATGATCGACGACACCGCCGAGGGCAGCCCCTTCGCCGTGCTGCGCATGCGCGAGGCCGATCTGCAAAAGCACCTGAGCGGCACCGACGAGGCCGAGCAGGACCCCGCGCGCCAGAAAGAGCGCGAAGCCGCCTTGAAGCGACTGGAAGAAGAGTCGCGCAAGCCCTCCGCCGAGCGCCGCCTGCCCGAATACGGCAGCGACAAGGACTTCCAGCTCCAGCAGGCGCTGGCCCAGCTCAAGGGCCAGCCCGTGAAGGCCAGCACCACCCTGGTCGAGCGCAAGGCCGAAGCGCAGGAGTAAGCCTGCCCGAGGGCAGCGCCGCCATGGACGACAGGCAACTGCTGCGCTACTCGCGCCACCTGCTGCTGGACGAGCTGGGCGTCGAAGGGCAGGAAAAGCTGCTCGCCGCCCATGCCCTGGTGCTGGGCGCGGGCGGGCTGGGCTCGCCCGTGGCGCTGTATCTGGGCAGCGCGGGCGTGGGGCGCCTGACGGTGGTGGACGACGACACCGTCGACCTCACCAACTTGCAGCGCCAGATCATGCACACCGAAGCGCGCGTGGGCCGCCTGAAAGTCGACTCGGCGCGCGAAGCCGTGGCCGCCCTCAACCCCGACGTGCAGGTGCGCACCGTGCACCAGCGCGCCGACGAAGCCCTGCTGCGCGCGCTGGTGGCCGATGCCGACGTGGTGCTCGATTGCAGCGACAACTTCGCCACGCGCCAGGCCCTCAACCGCGCCTGCGTGGCGCTGGGCAAGCCGCTGGTGTCGGGCGCGGCCATCGGCCTTGACGGGCAGCTCACGGTGTATGACCCGCGCCAGAGCGATTCGCCGTGCTACGCCTGCGTGTTTCCCCCCACGCAGGCGGTGGAAGAAACGCGCTGCGCCACCATGGGCGTGCTGGCCCCGCTGGTGGGGCTGGTGGGCTCGCTGCAGGCCACCGAGGCGCTGAAGCTGCTGTGCGGCGTGGGCACGCCGCTCACCGGGCGCCTGCTGCTGATCGACGCACGCCGCACCGACTTCACCGAAGTGCGCGTGCGAAGGCAGCCCGCGTGCCCGGTGTGCGGGCAGGCCAGCTGAGCGGCCACTGTTTTCGCTGCGCCCGCTTGTAGGAAAGCGCCTACACGCGCGCCAAACCCGCACTGGCAGCGCGCGCCGCAGGCGCGGCCTACACTGAATTCGTAACCAGGTTCATCCAGCCCGAATGCGCCTGATGCAACGACCATCCGCGCTATTTTTTTCTTGAATCCAAGCCATGTCTGGCCCCCTGCCCGTGCGAACCTACATCGTTGAAGACAACCCGACCATCCGCGAGAACCTGATTGCCACGCTGCAGGAGTTGGGCCGGATCGCGCCGGTGGGGTTTGCCGAAACCGAAGAGCAAGGCAGCGCCTGGCTCTCGCAGTCGGGTGCGCAGTGGGATTTGGCCATCGTCGATCTGTTTCTCAAGCAAGGCAGCGGCCTGGGCGTGCTGCAGGCGTGCCGCGCGCGCAAGCCCGAGCAGAAAGTCGTGGTGCTGACCAACTACGCCACGCCCGACATCCGCACGCGCTGCGAGCAGCTGGGCGTGGACGCGGTGTTCGACAAGTCGAACGAGATCGATGCGCTGATCGACTTCTGCCTGGACATCAATCTTTCCGATAGAAATCAAAAACAATAGCTGCTTTCGCACGTTATACAACGATTTCAAGTTAAATTCATACTGAAATCAAGGTATAACATGCGCAAGCAGCTATCTTTTTTAAATCGCCTGAAGACGCGCAAAGGCGCGTCGCAGGCACCACCGGCTCGCGCAGCGCGATGCGCGGCTTCAGTCGATCAGCCGGTTCTTCAACGCGTAATAGGTCAGGTCGCTGTTGGAGCTCAGGCCCATTTTTTCCATCAGGCGCGTGCGGTAGGTGCTCACCGTCTTCACCGACAGCGACAGCGCGTTGGCGATATCGCCCGCCGTCTGCCCCTTGGCCAGCTTCAGGAACACCTGGAACTCCCGCTCCGACAGTTGCTCGTGCGGCAGCGCATCGCTCTTGCGGCCCAGTTGTTGGGCCAGCAGCTCGGCCACGCTGGGCGTGATGTAGCGCTTGCCCAGCGCGATGGTGCGAATGGCCTCGACGATCTCGCCCGGCTCGCACTCCTTGTTCAGGTAGCCGCTGGCGCCCTGGCGGATCAGGTTCATCGCGTAATGCTCCTCCGGGTAGCCCGAGAGAATGAGAATGCCCACGTCCGGCGCCTTGGCACGGATCATGGCCAGCGCGTCGATGCCGCTTTGCCCCGGCATGGACAAGTCCATCACCAGCACGTCCAGCTCCGTCGTGCGCACCAGGTCAATCGCCTCGCGCCCGCTGGCGGCCTCGCCGGCCACGCGCAGATCGACGTGCTCGGAGAAAAACTGCTTGAGCCCGGAGCGGACGATGGCGTGGTCGTCCACGATGCCGACTTTGATCATTTCGTTTCCCAAAAAAAATGGCTGAGGGCGCCACGCCCGCAGCGGTTATCGAGCCAGCCCATTCTATGAGTCACCGCCCACCATGCTGCTGAAAGACATCCCCGGCTCGCCCGAACCCGCACCCCGCATGCGCATCAGCCGCCGCATGCGCGCGGCGCTGGTGGTCGGCTTCGTCGGCGCCGGCGCCATGATCCTCATCAACGAAAGCGCCCACATGCAGACCACCACCGCGCTGGCCGACGTGCGCATGGCGCACGAGCTGCGCGCCAACGTCAAGGACATGCTGCTGGAGCTGACACAGGCCGAATCGGCCCAGCGCGGCTTTGCGCTGACCGGCGACCGCGCGTACCTCGATCCCTACGAAGCGTCCAAGCAGCGCATTGGCGAGCTGCAGGCGCACTTCGAAGACATGGCCGCGCAAGAAGAAAAGCCGCTGCAAAAGCAAGCCCAGGCCTTCTCCAAGGCCGTGTCGCAGAAGTTCGGCGAGATGGACCTCACGGTGCGCCTGCGCGAGGAAGAAAAACTCGACGCGGTGAACTTCGTGGTGACCACCAACGTCGGCCTGCAACAGATGCAGAACACGCGCGCGCTGGCCGATGGGCTGACCAACGCCGCGCAAGAACGCATCAGCCGCGACCGCGCCGAGGTCTACCGCCTGCTCAACGTCTCGCGCTTCGGCCTGGCCGCGGGCATTCTGGCGGCGCTGCTCGCCTTCGTGCTCTACACCCAGCAAACCCGGCAAATGCAGCGCAACGAGGAAAACAGCAAACGCGCGCTGGAAGCCGAGCGCGATGCACTCGAATCGCAGGTCAAGCAGCGCACCACCCGCCTCACCGAGCTGGCCAACCACCTGCAACAGGCCGTGGAAGTCGAGCGCGCCCACCTCGCGCGCGAGCTGCACGACGAGCTGGGCGCGCTGCTCACCGCCGCCAAGCTCGACGTGGCGCGCCTGAAGTCGCGCCTGCCCGCCGACCCGCCCGAGCTGGCCGAACGCCTGAAGCACCTCACCGACATCCTCAACCAGGGCATCGCCCTCAAGCGCCGCATCATCGAAGACCTGCGGCCCTCCTCGCTGTCCAACCTGGGGCTGGTCGCCTCGCTGGAAATCCTCACGCGCGAGTTCGGCGAGCGCTTGCGCATCGAGCTGGAAACCGCGCTTGAGCCGGTAGACCTGGACGAGAACAGCGAGCTGACCATCTACCGCATGGTGCAGGAGTCGCTCACCAACATCGGCAAATACGCCGGCGCCAGCCACGTGCGCGTCGCGCTCCAGAACTACACCCACCACGCCGAAGTCACCGTCACCGACGACGGCATCGGCTTCGACCCCGGCAGCCGGCCCCAGGCCTCGCACGGGCTGGCCGGCATGCGGCACCGCATCGAAGCCTGCGGCGGCCGCCTGGACGTGAACTCCGCCGCCGGCAAAGGCACGCGCATCACCGCCACCATTCCCCGCCGCCAGGCCAAGGCGCAAAGCGAGCTGGCCCGCTCGCTGGGCGGCGCCAGCCTGTCGGCCGCTTCCTACAGACCCGAGCAAACGCCACCGACAACACCCGGCGCGGCCGGATGATGCGGCCCATGCGCGTTGCGGTTAACCTTGCCGCAACGCAGGTGACACTCCTGCCCTCGCCTGCCCCGAGACCCGTTTTTTTTCTCCACCCCGCGCCCGCCAAAAGGATCGCCATGAGCAAAGTAGACAACACCGTCAACAAGATCGCCGAAACCGCCATTGAAGCCACCGACAAACTCGCCGACAAGGCCGAGCGTACCGTGGACTCCGCCCGCGACTACGCCAACGACGCGCTGGACAAGGCCGACGCCAAGGTGCGCACCCTGCGCGAAGACCTCAAGCCCGCCATCGACGCCGTCGCCTGCCGCGTGCAGGACGCCGCCCACCGCTGCAAGGAAGTGGCCGCCGACACCACCGCCCAGGCAAAGGAACGCGCCCAGCTCTACGCCGACCGCACCACCGCCTACGTGCAGGATCAGCCCCTGAAATCCATGGCCTTTGCCGCCGCCGCTGGCGCGCTCGTGGCCCTGTTGCTGGGCCGCAGACGCTGAGCCCACGAGCGTCAACCAGACTCAAGCCCGCCTCGTGCGGGCTTTTTGCATGTGCCCGGCACGCAACTGCTCGGCCTGCGTCTGCAAGCGCGCCAGCGCACCGTCAAGCTGGCGCAGTGCGTCGGCATCCAGCGCGCCGACCAGTTCGCGGTTGATCGCCGCGATGCCGGGCAGCAGCTCGTCGTGCGCCTTCCTGCCGCGCTCGGTCAGGAACAGCGCCACCTCGCGCCGGTTGCCGGCCCGCGGTTCGCGCCGCACCAACCCCTTGTCAGCCAGCCGCGTGACGGCACGCGAGGTGCGCGTGCGATCCAGACCTGCTGCCTCGGCCAGGCTCGACGACAGGCAGCCCTCGCTGCGCACCAGCACCGCCAGCACACGCCATTCGCGCCGGGTGATGCCCCATTCGCACTCGCACAGTCGCACCACCGGCACGCTGCCCGCCGCCAGCAGGCGCGCCAGCCGGTACAGCAGCAGGTCTTCCAGGCGGCGCGGGTCGGACAGCGTCGAATCGGTCATGGGGAAAACACCAAGGATGATGGACAAGCGCAATCAATGATCGGCTGGCTACAGTCGGTCAACAAGGGGAGTAACCCCCCGTGACGACCCTGATGGAGACACCCCATGCGCCTGCCCACCCTTTCCCGCCGTTCCCTGCTGCCGCTGTTGGCCGCGTCGCTGGCCCTGCCCCTGTCGGCGCCCGCGCTGGCGCAGGCTGACACCACGCTGCGCCTGGTCGTGCCCTACGCGCCGGGGGGCTCCAGCGACCGCGCCGCGCGCATCGTGGCCGAACGCCTGGGCGGCAAGCTGGGCCAGACCGTGGTGGTCGAAAACCGCACCGGTGCGGGCGGCCGGCTGGCCGCGCAGCAGCTCAAGGGCAGCCCCGCCAGCGCCAACGTGCTGATGCTGGCCAACCCGGCCATCATGGTGGTGGCGCCGCTGGTGTTCAAGGACAACGGCTACGACCCCGAAAAGGACTTCCAGCCCGTGGCCCAGGTCAGCGACTACGAGTTCGCCCTGGCGGTTGCCAGCGCCGTGCCGGTGAAGGAGCTGAGCCACTTGCTGGCCTGGCTGCGCGCCAACCCCGAGAAGGCCAATTTCGGCGTGCCCGCCACCGGCAGCCTGCCGCACTTCTTCGCGCTGATGATGGGCGAGCAAGCCAAGGTCAAAGGCGAGGTGGTGGGCTATCGCGGCTCGGCGCCACTCATCAGCGACCTGCTTGGCGGCCAGGTGCCGGTGGCCTTCGACACGCTCGACACGCTCATTGCGCAGCACGAAGCCGGCAAGCTGCGCATCCTGGCCAGCTCGGGCGAGCAGCCCTCGCCCTTCGTCAAGGGCGTGCCCACCTTTCGCGAGGCCGGGCTTGACCTGGTGGCCACCGGCTGGAACGCCTTCTTCGCCCCCGCCGCCATGCCGGCCGACCGCGTGGCGCGCCTGTCTGCGGCCATCCGCGAAGTGATGAACGAGCCCGAAACCCGCCAACGCTTTGCCGACGCCAAGATGACCCCCGTTGCCAGCAACGCCGAGCAGACGCGCGCCATGCTCCGCGCCTACCGCGCGCAGTGGGCTCCTGTGGTGCAAAAGTCGGGCTACCAGCCTTGAGGAAGCACCCATGACAGCAGCCCGCCCCAACATCGTCTTCATCGTCGCCGACGACCTGGGCTACGCCGACCTGGGCTGCTACGGCGGGCGGCCCGCCGCCTGGGGCCCGGTCTCGCCCGTGCTCGATCGGTTGGCTGCGGACGGGCTGAAACTCACCCAGGGCTACAGCAACTCGCCCGTGTGCTCGCCCACGCGCTTTGCGCTGATGACCGCGCGCTGGCAATACCGCCTGCGCGGTGCCGCCGAAGAGCCCATCAACAGCCAAAGCAAAGGCAGCACCACGCTGGGCCTGCCGCCCGAGCACCCCACCTTGCCCTCGCTGCTGCGCGATGCGGGCTACCGCACGGCGCTGATGGGCAAGTGGCACCTGGGTTATCCGCCCGCGTTCGGGCCGTTGAAGTCGGGTTACGACGAATTTTTCGGCCCCATGTCGGGCGGGGTGGACTACTTCACCCATTGCAGCAACAACGGCACGCACGACCTGTACCTGGGCGACGCCGAGCACCCCGCCGAGGGCTATCTCACCGACCTCATCACCGAGCGCTCGGTGGACTATGTGCAGCGCATGGCAGCCGGTGCGCGCGCGGGCACGCCGTTTTTTCTCAGCGTGCACTACACCGCCCCGCACTGGCCCTGGGAAACGCGGGACGACGCGGCGCTGGCGGGCGAGCTGCAAGGCAAGCTGTTTCACCTGCACGGCGGCAACATCCACACCTATCGCCGCATGATCCACCACATGGACGAAGGCATTGGCCACATCGTGGCCGCCTTGCGGCAGGCGCAGCTGCTGCACGACACGCTCATCGTCTTCACCAGCGACAACGGCGGCGAGCGCTTTTCGGACAACTGGCCGCTGGTGGGCGGCAAGATGGATCTGACCGAAGGCGGCATCCGCGTGCCGTGGATCGCGCACTGGCCCGCCGTGATCGCGCCCGGCGGGGTGAGCGCGCAGCCCTGCCTCACCATGGACTGGTCGGCCACCCTGCTGCAAGCGGGCGAAGCCAAAGCCGATGACCGCTACCCGCTCGACGGCGTGTCGCTGCTGCCCTTGTTGCACGACGCCGCCACGCGCTTCGACCGCCCGCTGTTCTGGCGCATGAACCACCGCGGCCAGCGCGCGCACCGCGAGGGCGACTGGAAGTACCTGCGGGTCGATGGCCACGACTACCTGTTCAACCTGCCCACCGACGAACGCGAGCGCGCCAACCAGGCACCCCATCAGCCCGAACGCCTGGCTGCCATGCGCGCCGCGTGGGAAAGCTGGCACGCCAGCATGCCCCCCATCCCCGCCGACGCCACCGTCAGCCTGGGCTACGGCGCGCGGGACATGCCCAGCCGGTGAGACCAGGGATCTTTCCCATCAGGTGCTTTCGAACACCCCTCTGGCGCAGACAAGCCCGTCCCGGAACATGCCATGCTGCGCCCCCTGGGAACGATACCGATGGGAACGATACGTATAGACCCCAGGGCATCGGGTTTGCTGAAATGGACCGCATGTCAGTTATCCATAGCGCTGCGCACTACCCGCATGGCATGAAACGCCAGCGGTGCGCGATGACGAATGACTGCGCTCTGGCGAGCGCATGACAAATGACTCGCGACATCGGTGTGCACGATGCATTTGTCATTTGTCATGGCGCGCCAGCGCCAGTCATGGAGCGCAGCGAAGTCATGTTTCATTTCAGCCTTTCCGGAGCCTTGCGCATGACTGCCATCGCTGCTAGCCCTCGCCTGTTCATCCCCCCGCCAGCGCCCGCCGGGCCACAACCGGCCGAGCCCACCGCCCGGCTGGCTGTCAAGCGGCCTGCGACCAACCCGGCACCAAGCACTCTTTTGCGCGACATGGCGCAGCAGCTCGGCGGTGGTTTGTCTGCCGCGCAAGGCGACGGCCTGCGGCCGCACACCCCTCGAACGCCGCCCGCAGCGCCAATGGATATCCGGCGCGCCACCGAGATCCTCGATCAGCACTTCGACGTGTACGACACCGCCAGACAAGGCGCAGGCCAGGGCGACGGCAAGATCGGCCAGGGCGATCTGCGCACCGTGGCCGAAAACAAGGATGGCAAGTTCCCTGCAGAGCAACAGGCCGCTGCGCAGTTCCTGCTGGACAGCCGGGCGGGGCGGAACTTTCTGGACGCGGCGCAAAACGCAGGTGCCATCGACGGCACCATCGGCCGCGGCGATGTCGATGCCGCCTTGGCCGCCATCGCCGACGGCAGCTACGTGGGCCGCATGCTCGACACGGCGGCCAATGGCGGTGGCTGGTTCAACAAGGGCCCTGACGGCAACGCGGGCAAGGCCGACCTCGACGCCGCGCTGAACGACCCCGGCATTCCCCAAACGGTCAAGGACACCATTGCGCTGGCCCGCGAAGGCCAGCGGGGCGCTGACCTGGGTTTTCTGGGTACCTTGACCGAGGCGCAGGCCAACGCCGCCAGCCAGCTGGTGCAGTCCGAGGCATACCAGGCCCTGACACCAGAGCAACAGGCCATCGCAGGCCAGGCCTTTCGCGACAGCCAGGGCGATGCCGCGCTGTCACAAGCGTTGAACAGGCTGCTCAGTGACCCGGCCTTCCAGTCCGCCAGCGACGCGCTCAAAACAGACCGTCTGCGCGAAGTGGCGCTGACACAGTCGCCCGAATTCAAGGCCCTGCCCGCTGCCGATCAGCAACGCGTGCGCGACGCGCTGGCCAGCCGCCAGCCGGGCGACGAGCGCCTGGCCGGCGCGCTGACCGACCTGATCAAGGCCCAGTCCTTCCAACGCCTCAATGCCGACGAAAAGACAGCCGTCCTGAGCCAGGTGCGCAACTACCCCGACGCACGCGTGGCAGAGAACTTCGGCAAGCTGCTGGACAAGGGCTGGTTCCAGAGCATGTCGCTGGAAGACAAGCAGCGGACGTTGAAGTCGATCGCCTACATGACGACTTACCAGGGCGGCGACCGCACCGTGCTGGACAACACGCTGGGCAAATTGCTTGATCCGGCGCAAGACTTTTCAATCAAATGGGATCCCAAGGTGGGTTCCGGTTCAGCACACTCCAACCCTGGCACCCATATGGTTTCCATGAGCCCGCACGATGTGCCCGCAAACAATGAGCCAGTCAGTAACCAGTGGCGCGAAAACTGGCAAATCATCAACGCCATCCCACATGAGATCAATCACGCGATAGATGATGTGCGCGTATCGCCCACTTACGCATATCTCGACAAGGAGTATCAAGCCTATTACACAGGATTCAAGGCACAGCATGGCCGACCCATGACAAGAGCCGAAGCTGTAACGGAATGGCAAAGATTGCTCGACCCCCGACCAAGTGCGACCTATTACCAGGCATCAAACGGTGCCTTGACCAACGCCAAGCAAGCACGTGAAATTTACGCTCAACTGAGCAGACTGACTGGTGTGAACGTGACGGCTGAAAACTTTCGGCAGATCATGAATGATCCGACTCTCTGGATTCCCCCATACGACCCTTCGCGCGCGCCAAGCAGTGCGGATATTGCTGCCCCGACAGGCGCCGATCCAAAAGGCAACACTGACAATCATTGAAAGCAGAAACATTGATCCCCAACAAATGGTCAACGACTGTGTTGGCATCTATCGTGCTGATGTCCGCATCACCGCTTGTTGCCCAAGGAAATTCGCCCATGGAAAACACGCTTGTGAAAGAACCTGCCCTTGCCACCGTACTGAAAGAGGTGGGCTGGCATCGCGATGACGCAGTGGTGTCGCCAGACGAATCATTCCAGAGCTTGTCTGCATCGACATGCCGGTTTTTTACCGCGCACCATCGGCACATTCCCGGTGCGGGTGTCGTGCTCTTCGTCACCGACGGCGAAGGCAACTTGCGCGCACGCACTGGCGACATGGATGGACTGGCTCAGGTACTGCGCGCCTGCCTGCCGCAAGATGCCAGCGCCCAGCTGTGGGCTGACCTTGTGGCCAGCTTCAGCCAAATGAGGCCACCGACGGTAATCGAACCTCAAAACAAGCTTGGTCAAGCCGGCATTCCTGCGGGGCAGTACCACCCGCCGCAAAAGCGGGAAGAGTCCGACCAGACGCAGATCGAGTTCTTCGCCATCGCGCATGATTTGCGTCGGGTTCACATCAAGGCCGTCCTGCCCGCTTCAGGCCCGGTGCGCATCGAGATGCTGCCCCTGAACTGAAAAATGACGCGGAGCAACAAGCATGTGGCACAGCGCCGTGAAGGGCGGATTCGCAATGCTGGTGGGCACCGCTGTGGCGTCGTCCGTCGCGTCTGATGCCACGGACGCTTCTGGCTGGCAAGCCGTCCGCTTGCTCGCAGCGCAGGTGTTGCAAGCGACACCCGATGCCGTCGAGATCACGCCCATGCCAAGACTGAATATGCGTGGGAATTGCCTGCTTTTTACCGCGCGCCAACGGCAACTGCTGGACGGACCCGTTTTTGCTTACGCCGTCTTGCCCGACCACACGGTCATCGGCCCACACGAGCAGGGAAGCGCCACCCAGGTTCTGCGCGTCTGCGGCGAGGGTGCCGATGCGCATTGGTGGGCCAACGTGGTGTCGCGCTTTGCCGACGCAGGTGGCATGCTGGTGGACGAGCACGCGCCGTCGGTCACCAGGCGCATCAAGGCAAGCGGGGCCACAGACCATCACCCGGTCATGGAACGCACGGCGGCCAGCACGGTGGTCACGTTCTACACGCACGACTACGCGCTCAACCAGACTTGGCGCGTCACGGCCACGCTGGCGTCGCGGGGCGAATTGACCATTGACAAACAAGCGCTCAATCCCTCGTCGCCGCCGTGAGCGCCAACGTTACGCGGGACGCACGGCGCTCTCGACGTCCTTGCGAACGCAGCCCTCGGCCTATAGATGCATGCCGAGCCACACAGTGATGCAGACCGCAGCTGACCCCATGGCAGGCGAAAGCCCCTTTTCACCAGAAGTGTCCAGACGCCTCATGGCAGGTGCGGCCGCCGGGGCGCTGTTGTTCGGGGCGGCGCTGGCCTCCTGCACCTTGGCCCCGGAAGCCCCCAAGCGCCAGGCCGTGCGTTCACCAACTGCCGTCACCGACGAGGTGCTTGCACTTGTCTTGCAAGGAACGGGCTGGCAGCCTGCTGACGTGGTGCTCAGCAGCGACGATGGCATGGCAGCGCTGTCGTCCCCGTCATGCCGTTTTTACGATGCCAGCAACAACGCCATACCCGGCGCGGGGGTGATGCGCTTCGTGCTCGACGGCCACGGCGCCTTGCTGGCGCGCAGTGGCGATATGGAGGGGCTGGCGCGCCTGTTGCGCAGCTGCATGCCCCCGCATGCAGATGCCCTGCTCTGGGCGCGGATGCTTGCGGCGTTCAGCTGTGTTCTTTCACCGACGGTAATCACGCCCGACGACAAGCTGGCCCAGGCGACGATGCCTGCCGGTCGCTATGTGCCGCCCACCATGCACCGCACGAATGGCGACACACATGTCGGTTTCCTTGCCCAGCACCACAACCGACGCGTTTTCCTCGTCCAGGCCGCCCTGCCCGCTTCGGGCCCCGTGCACATCAACATGCAGCCGGTGCGCTGACCCTGGCGCACCGCATACCTGCTCAATCGGTGTTCAACACCCGCAGTTGCGCCGCATAGTCGCTTTCGATGCGCGCCAGGCGCGCCTGGCGGGCGGCGTCGTCTATCCACTGCGCGGCGCTGGCGCTGTCCAGCGCCAGCTTGTGCGCGAGGCTGGCCACGGGCAGCAGGGAGCGGTTGTCGGACGGAAGAAAACCCGCGAAGTCGTGCAGGCCCTTGAGCACCGCGCGCTGGCGCTCGGCCCGCTCGCCCTCGCCACGGCCGTAGCCCACCAGGAAGCGCTGCACCGGCGCGCGCAGCGTGGCGTCGTGCTGGCGGTGGATGACGATGGCGCCGTGCGGGATCAGCTCGGACTGCCACAGCACGCGCAGGCGGCCCGCTTCGGCCGGAAACTGCAAGGCAAAGCGCTCGAAATCGGCGCTGTTGTTGGTGGCCAGATCGGCCTCGCGGTTGGCCACTGCCAGCGCGGTGCGCTGGTGGGTGCCGACGATTTCGCCCAGAAAGGCGGTTTCGATATCGATCTGGCGGGGCAGAAACAACTCCAGCTTGGGCACGATGAAGCCCGACATGGAGCGCTTTTCGCCCCGCGCCAGCCGCCATTTGCCCGGCGCGGCCAGCACGGCCTGCAGATCGGGCACGGGCCCGCCTTGCAGCGCCAGCAAGGTGGCGCGGTAGCCGGGCAGGCCGTCGTGGCGGCTGACCTGGGCGATGACGCGCATGTTGCGCCGGGTGACGGCATCCAGCGCCATGCGGCCGGAGAGAAAGGCCACATCCACTTCCTGCTTGGCCACGGCGTCGTTCAGCGCCTCGTAAGAGGTGGCCGACAGCAGCGACACGTGCCGCCCCACGTGCTGCGCCAGCTCGGCCAGCACGGGCTCCCAGCCAGTGCGCGAATCCAGCGTGCCGCCAATGGGAAGAATGCCGAAGCGCAGCGGCGGTGGCGCCTGCTGGCCCCGGGCGGCAGCGGCCAGGCCCAGGCAGGCACCGCCAAGCAGGGCCAGGCAAGCACGCCGCCGCGTGGCAGGCGGCTGGCCAAAGGTGTCAAACATGTGATGCATGTGACTTTTCTCCAATTTTCCTTCAATGGATTTACAGTTGGAGACTTTTGAGATTCTTAACACCTACCATTTTGAGGCAACCCTGTGACAGATGTCACCTCGCCGCCGCCCGCCGCCAGGCGGCGCTACCGCACGTCGCTGACCGCGCAGCTGGTGCTGCTGGCGGTGCTGCCCACGCTGCTGGTCAGCGGCGTGCTGATCGCGCTGACCACGCGGCAATACCTGCGCGGGGTGCAAGAGCACACGCGCCAGCAGGCCAAGGCGGTGGCCGTGCAGCTGGCGGCCACGGCGCAGCTGCCCCTCGCGCTGGAAGACCGGCGTGCGCTGCTGCGCATTGCCGAAAGCGGCATGACCCAGCCCCACGTGCAACAGGTGCAGATCTGGTCGGGCGAGGGCGAGCTGATGGCCAATGTGGACACGCGCGATTTGCGCCGCACCAACGGCGTTCAGGTGACGGCGCCCGCGCTGGCCTCGCCCGGGCAGATGCCGGGGCATGTGCAGGTGAACATGAGCCTGGAGCCGCTGCGCGCGGCCCAGCGGCGCGCCTGGGGCTCGGTGCTGGCGGCGGTGGCCGCTTGCCTGGGGGCGGTGCTGCTGGTGGGGGGCTGGGCGGCGCGGCGCATCAGCGCGCCGGTGCGTGCGCTGGCCACGGCGGTGGACCGCCTGGGCGCGGGCGAGCCGGCGCAGGTGAAGCTGGGCGGCGCACCCGAGGTGGTGCACTTGCAGCAGGGCTTCAACGCTGCGGCGCAGGCGCTGCACGAGCACCGCACGCTGCTGGAGCAGCGCATCCGCGAAGCCACGGCCGAGCTGGCGCACAAGAACGCGCAGATCGAGCGCGCCAGCCAGGCCAAGACGCGCCTGCTGGCCGCCGCCAGCCACGACCTGCGCCAGCCGCTGCACGCGCTGGGCCTGTTTTCTGACGGGCTGGCGCGCAGCGAGACCGACCCTGCGCGGCTGGCGCGCATACGCCATTTGTGCGAGAGCGTGCAGTCGCTCGACAAGCTGTTCTCGGAGCTGATGAACATCACGCAGATCGACGCGGGCGTGCTCACGCCGCGCTGGTCCGACTTTGCGCTGGACCGCGTGTTCGACGAGGTGAGCCGCAACTTCCGCCCCGTGGCCGAGTCGCGCGAGCTGCGCCTGGTCGTGCGCCACACGCCGCTGCGCGTGCATGCGGACTATTTCATGCTCACGCGCATTCTGGGCAACCTGGTGTCCAACGCCTTGCGCCACACCCACGCGGGCGGCGTGCTGGTGGCCGCGCGCTGCCGCGCCGCCGTGGCGCGCATCGACGTGGTGGACACGGGCGTGGGCATTGCGCCGGAGCACCAGCAGCGCATCTTCGAGGAGTTCTACCAGGTCAACGCCGCCGCGCCCGACGACACCGACGCCACCGCCGGGCAGGCCGCGCCCGGCGCCGACGGCCCGGGCATGGGCCTGGGCCTGGCCACGGTGCAGCGGCTGGCGGGCCTGCTGGGCGTACGGGTGCAGCTCGGCTCCCGGCCCGGGCGCGGCACCTGGGTGCGGCTGGAGGTGCCGCTGGCCGACCTGCCGTCAACGCACCACCAGCCGGCGCGCGCACGCTTGAGCGCGCCAGCCGCCCACGAGGGTTATCGTTCAGACACAGCCTTGGCCTCATCCCTGCCTGTTTCCCCATGAAAATCCTCATCGCAGACGACCACCGCCTCATCGTCGAGGCCGTTGCCGACAAGCTCACCGAGCTGGCGCCGGACGTGCATTTCGTGCATGCCTTCAGCGTGCCCGAGCTGCTGCAATGCGTGGCCATGCCCGATCTGTCGCTGGCGCTGATCGACCTGGGCATGCCCGGGGCGCACGGCGTGGCGCACGTGCAGCAGGCGCATGCGCGCAGGCCCTCGCTGCCGCTGGTGGTGCTCTCCGGCGTGGAAAACCCCGCCGTGATGCAGGCCGCGCTGGATGCGGGCGCGAGCGGCTTCATCCCCAAAGCCTATTCGCCCGACGTGATGCTCTCGGCCGTGCGGCTGGTGCTGGCCAAGGGCGTTTACGTGCCGCCCATGATGCTGCTGCCGGAGTGCACCGGCGATGCGTTCGCCGACGATGTGTTCGACCAACCCTGTGCGCATGCCACCGTGCCCCGCACCTGGTCCGTGTCGGGCTTCGGGCCGCTGGCCGAACACCCGCGCGGCGCGGCCTACGCGCAGCTCACCCGCTCGCTCACCGAGCGGCAGATGGAGGTGCTGCGCCTGCTCTCCGAAGGCCAGAGCAACCGCCTCATCGGCGAGCACCTGGGCATCCGCGAAGGCACCGTCAAGGTGCACCTGGCGGCCATCTTCCGCGCGTTCAAGGTCAGCAACCGCACCGAGGCCGTCATCGCCGCGCGCGCCTTGCTGATGGCCTGAATGCATCGCATGGACTGACATTTTTATAGCTTCTTGCGCATGTTATTTAATGTTTTTTAATAGTTTCATATCTGAAAATGTTTTATAACGTACGCAAGCAGCTACCATATTTTTCTTATTGCCAATCGCCGCACCCTCTGCCGCAGCCGAAAAGCGTTCTGCCATCGCGCCAAGCGAGAATCGCCGTGTGACCCCGATCCTCAAGGATCGGGTTTTCGCTTTCCAGAAGCATCCGGCTTTTCCGTTCAGGAAGGAGCGTTTTCCCCATGACCACTCGCCGCCTCGCCCTTGTCTCTGCCGCTGCCGTGGCCCTGCTCGCGGGTCTGCCCGCGCAGGCGCAGGGCGTCTACAAGATCGGTGAACTCAACAGCTACAAGGCGCAGCCCGCTTTTCTGGAGCCCTACAAGAAAGGCATGGAGCTGGCCGTGGCGCAGATCAACGCCGCAGGCGGGGTCAATGGCCGCCAGCTGCAACTCGTCACCCGCGACGACAACGCCAACCCCGGCGACGCCGTGCGCGTGGCCGAAGAACTCCTCTCGCGCGAGCGGGTGGACGTGCTGGCAGGCACCTTCCTGTCCAACACCGGCATGGCCGTGGCCGACTTCGCGCGGCAAAAGCGCGTGTTCTTCCTGGCTGGCGAGCCGCTCACCGACAAGCTCACCTGGCAAGGCGGCAACGAATACACCTTCCGCCTGCGCCCCGGCACCTACATGCAGGCGGCCATGCTGGTGCCCGAGGCGGCGCGGCTGAACAAGAAGCGCTGGGCCATCGTCTACCCCAACTACGAATACGGCCAGTCGGCCGTGGCCGCGTTCAAGGCGCTGCTGACCGCCGCACAGCCCGACGTGGAGTTCGTCGCCGAGCAGGCCACGCCGCTGGGCCGGGTGGACGCAGGCAGCGTGGTGCAGGCGCTGGCCGACGCCCGGCCCGATGCCATCTTCAACGTGCTGTTTGCCGCAGATCTCAGCCGCTTCGTGCGCGAGGGCAATACGCGCGGGCTGTTCAAGGACCGCGCAGTGGTCAGCCTGCTGACCGGCGAGCCGGAATACCTCGACCCGCTGCGGGCCGAAGCGCCCGACGGCTGGATCGTCACCGGCTACCCGTGGTACAGCATCCAGACGCCCGCGCACGATGCGTTTTTGAAGGCGTATCAGGCCCGCTTCAAGGACTACCCGCGCCTGGGGTCAGTGGTGGGCTACGCCATGATCCAGTCGGCGGCGGCGGGCCTGAAGAAAGCGGGCAGCTCAGACACCGACAAGATGGTGGCCGCCTTCAAGGGCTTGCAGGTGGACACGCCGTTCGGCCCCATCACCTACCGCGCGCAAGACCACCAGGCGACGATGGGCGCGTTCGTGGGCCGCACGAAGAACGAGGGCGGGCGCGGCGTGATGGTCGATTTTGTCTACCGCGACGGTGCCGACGCGCGCTTTCAGCCGCCGGACGAGGTGGTCAGGCAAACGCGCACGGCGCGGTGAATGCCTTGAGCCGCCGGGCAGCGGAACCGCCGGTATCGCTCCCTCTCCCGCTGGCGGGCGGGTGCATGCACGCATCTTTTCCAGGCTCAACCTGTAGGGCGGAACCCCGCAGGGATTCCGCCGGTGCTGCGTTTGTTCTTGTGCGTTGGGGTGTTGGAAAGGTTGCTGGCCGGGATGTGCGCCCGGCAGCGCCCCTACTTTCTTTTGCGCCGCCGACGACAAGTAGGCAAAGAAAAGGCGGCCCCACTGGCCGTGTCCCTTCGCTTCGCTACGGGCAACCTGCGATGCTCGTTCGCGGGGCGGCGCTGCGGAACTCGCTTTGCTCACTGCGTTCACTCCGCTCAAACAACTTGCTAGCCAAGTCAGAGCACGAAGCGCGGCATGCTTCGCTGCCGCGCCCGCCCCACGCCCTGCGCTTCTCGGCACGGCCAGAGGGGTTTTTCGAAGTCCGCACGGGCCATCGCTTCGCTCGGCCCCCGGTATTGCTCCCTCTGCCTTTGGAAGAGGGTGGGGGTGACGGCCACCCACCTCAGCACCACCGCACGCTTGCCACCGCAGCCTTTCTCATGCCGTGGGCCTGCCTGCCATGAACCTCTCCGGCCTGCTCGTGCAGTTGCTCAACGGCCTGGCCAGCGCTTCGTCGCTGTTCCTGGTGGCCGCCGGGCTGTCGCTGATTTTTGGCGTGACGCGCATCGTCAACTTTGCACACGGCAGCTTCTTCATGCTGGGCACTTACATCGGCTACTCGCTGGTGGCACGGCTGGGGGCCGGGTGGGGTTTCTGGCCTTCAGTGCTGGGCGCGGCGCTGGCGGTGGGGGTGCTGGGCGCGCTGATCGAGTGGCTGCTGCTGCGCCGCATCTACAAGGCACCCGAGCTGTTCCAGTTGCTGGCCACCTTTGCGCTGGTGCTGGTGATTCGCGATGCGGTGCTGTGGCTGTGGGGGCCTGAAGAACTGCTTGGCCCGCGCGCGCCGGGCTTGTCCGGCTCCGTCGCCATTCTGGGGCGGCAGTTCCCCAGCTACGACCTGCTGCTGATCGCCATCGGCCCGCTGGTGCTGGGCGCAGTGTGGCTGCTGCTCACGCGCACGCGCTTTGGCACGCTGGTGCGCGCGGCCACGCAAGACCGCGAGATGGTCAGCGCGCTGGGCGTCAACCAGGCGTGGCTGTTCACCACCGTGTTCGCGCTGGGCGCGCTGCTGGCGGGCTTAGGGGGTGCGCTGCAACTGCCGCGCGAGCCGGCGCACCTGGAGATGGACTTGCACACCATCGGCGCGGCCTTCGTGGTGGTGGTGGTGGGCGGCATGGGGTCGCTGCCGGGGGCGTATCTGGCGGCGCTGCTGATCTCGCTCATCAAGGCGGTGTGCATCTGGCTGGGCGTGGTCGATGTGTTCGGCCACGCGCTCAACTTCTCCAAGGCCACGCTGGTGGTCGACTTTGCGGTGATGGCCGCCGTGCTCATCTGGCGGCCCTGGGGACTGCTGGGCAAGCCGCCCGCGCCCGCGCGCTTGGTGGGCGAGGCCGAAGCGCCGCTGCGTCTGGCCGGGCTGCCCTTCAAGCTGGGCGTGGCCGCGCTGCTGCTGGCGCTGGTGGCGCTGCCGTGGCTGGCGCGCTCGGGCTACACCACGGTGCTGGCGACCGATTTGCTCATCGCCGCGCTGTTTGCCGCCAGCTTGCACTTCATCATGGGGCCGGGCGGCATGCATTCGTTCGGGCACGCGGCGTATTTCGGCATTGGCGCTTATGGCGCGGCGCTGGCCGTGCGCACCGCCGGGCTGCCGATGGAGCTGGCGCTGCTGGCAGGCCCGCTGGTGGCCGCGTGCGGGGCGCTGCTGTTTGGCTGGTTTGCGGTGCGCCTGTCGGGTGTGTACCTGGCCATGCTGACGCTGGCTTTCGGGCAGATTGCGTGGGCCATCACCTACCAGTGGGACGGCTTCACCGGCGGCAGCAATGGCCTCACGGGCGTGTGGCCCGCCGGCTGGCTGGCCGAGGGCGCGCGCTACTACTGGCTGACGCTGGCGCTGGTGGCCGCGGGCCTGGTGCTGCTGCGGCGCGTGCTGTTTTCGCCCTTTGGCTATGCGCTGCGCGCCGGGCGCGATGCGCCGCTGCGGGCCGACGCGATCGGCATCGACGTGAAGCGCGTGCAGTGGCTGGCCTTCGTCATGGCGGGGCTGGTGGGCGGCGCGGCGGGCACGCTGTTTGCCTTCAGCAAGGGCAGCATCTCGCCCGAGTCGATGGCCGTGGGCAAGTCCATCGACGGCCTGGTGATGGTGCTGCTGGGCGGGCTGCACACGCTGGCCGGGCCGGTGGTGGGCGCGGTCAGCTTCACCTGGCTGCAAGACGCGGTGGCGCGCAACACCGACTACTGGCGCGCCATGCTGGGCGGCATCATGCTGGCGCTGGTGCTGCTGTTTCCGGGCGGCATGGTGGGTGGGGTGCTGCAAGTCTGGCGGCGGCTGCGTGCAGGGGGTGCGACATGAAGGTTTTTTGTTCACCGCAGAGGCGCAGAGAACGCAGCGGTTCGCGGAGAAAAGCGAAATTTCTCTGCGAACCGCTGCGTTCTCTGCGCCTCTGCGGTGAAGGTATTGGAGACAGCACCGCATGAGCCTGCTGACTGTGCAAGGCCTCGGCAAATCCTTCGGCGGCGTGAAGGCCGTGGACGGCATCGGCTTTTCGCTGCGCGCGGGCGAGCTGCTGGCGCTGATCGGCCCCAACGGCGCGGGCAAGACGACCACCTTCAACATGGTGGGCGGCCAGCTCAAGGCCGATCGCGGCTCCATCCGCCTGGACGGGCACGAGCTGGTGGGCCGCCAGCCGCGCGACATCTGGCGGCTGGGCGTGGGCCGCACCTTCCAGATCGCCGAGACCTTTGCCTCGCTCACCGTGGTGGAAAACGTGCAGATGGCCCTGCTCTCGCACGCGCGGCGCATCTATTCGCTGTTCAGCCGCGCGGCCCTTCAGCACCGGGACGAGGCGCTGCACCTGCTGGCGCAAGTGGGCATGGCCCCCCAGGCCGACCGACCGTGCAGCGAGCTGGCCTATGGCGACATCAAGCGCGTGGAACTGGCGATGGCCATGGCCAACGCACCCAAGCTGCTGCTGATGGACGAACCCACCGCCGGCATGGCCCCGCCCGAGCGCCACGCGCTGATGGCCCTCACCCGCCGCCTGGTGAGCGAGCGCGGCATGGCCGTGCTGTTCACCGAGCACAGCATGGACGTGGTGTTTGCCCACGCCGACCGCATCATCGTGCTGGCGCGCGGCCGCCTGATCGCCGAAGGCACACCCGTCGACATTCGCGCGCACCCGCAGGTGCAGCAGGTGTATTTCGGCAGCGGCAAGACGTTTGAGCAGGAGGGGGCAGCGTGAACACCTTGAATACCGAACGCAGAGCATGCGCAAAGAGCGCAGAGGAAATCCTTGTGCCTGCTCTGCGTCCTCTGCGTACCTCTGCGATCTCTGCGTTCGGCCAAGCTCCATGCATGCCATGAGCAGCACCGCCTTGTTGCAAGCCCGACAGCTCACCGCTTGGTACGGCGCAGCGCAGATTCTGTTTGACGTGTCGCTCGACGTGGGGCGCGGCGAGGTGGTGGCGCTGATGGGGCGCAACGGCGCGGGCAAATCGACCACGCTCAAGGCCCTGATGGGCCTGGTGCCGCGCCGCGCAGGCCGCATCCACTTCATGGGGCATGACCTCTCGCGCGCCGAGCCGCACACCGCCGCGCGCCTGGGACTGGGCTACGTGCCCGAAAACCGGCGCATCTTCACCGACCTGACGGTGCTGGAAAACCTGGCCGTCGGCCAGCAGCCCGCGCGCCAGTGGCCTGACGGCAGCGCCGCACCGCAGTGGACGCCCGAGGCGCTGTTCAAGCTCTTCCCCAACCTGGCCGACATGCCCCAGCGCCCCGGCGGGCAGATGAGCGGCGGCGAGCAGCAAATGCTCACCGTGGCCCGCACCCTCATGGGCAACCCCTTCGTGCTGCTGCTGGACGAACCCAGCGAAGGCGTGGCCCCGCTCATCGTCGAGCAGATGGCCCAGATGATCCAGACGCTGAAAAGCCAGGGCGTCAGCATCCTGCTGAGCGAGCAGAACCTGCACTTCGCCCAGCTGGTGGCCGACCGCGCCTACGTGCTGGAAAAAGGCCAGATCCACTTCACCGGCACCATGACCGAGCTGGCCGCCAACGAGGCGGTGCGGCGCGAATACCTGGGTGTGTGAGGAGCGGCCTGGAGATCATTTTGTTTGACTTTGTACGGTAATTGACCGTACATTTAAGGAGAAAGAGAGGTTTGCCATGTCCACCAGTGCCATCCGAACCGAGCGTGTTGAAGCCCGGATTGCGCCAGACGTGCTGGAGATCGTCCGGCGCGCCGCAGAAATCGAAGGCCGCAGCGTGAGCGACTTCCTCGTTGGGGCAGCACAAGAGGCGGCACGACGCACCATCGAACAGGTGCAGATCATCCGCCTGTCGATGGAAGAGCAGCAACGCTTCGCCGCCGTGCTGTTGGCACCGCCTGACCTCCCGCCCGCGATGGCGCGCGCAGCAAAGGCTCACAAGAAACTGATCGCGCCAGCCAAGTGACCGCACGGTTTCGCATCGAGGCGCTTGCGCGCGAGCATGACCGCGCCGGTTTCACATGCGGCAGCGACGCGCTTGATCGCTACTTGCGGGAACAGGCGACGCAAGACGTGCGCCGCCGCACAAGCGCGTGCTACGTCGCCGTCGCTGAACAATCAGGCGCCGTCGCTGGCTACTACACCCTCGCCGCCAGCAGCATCCCCTTGACCGAACTTGCCGAGCCGACGGCAAGGAAGTTGCCACGTTACCCGCTCGTCCCCGTGGCGCGGATGGGTCGTCTTGCCGTAGGCATCTCGTTCCAGGGACAACAGCTTGGAGCAGCATTGCTGTGGGACGCGGGCCTTCGCACCATGCAGTCGGGCATCGGTGTTTTTGCACTTGTGGTTGATGCAAAAGATGAAACCGCAGCCGACTTCTATCGCCACCATGGCTTCATCCAGCTGGGCAGCAATCCGCTTGCCTTTGTTCTGCCCATCGCCACACTTGCCCAAAAAGCCAGCTGATGCTGCCGCCCTGGCTCCTCGTCGTTTTGCATGGAACTTGACCTCACACACACCTGCATGTTTGGGGTACATCAGGCGACATGGCTGGCACGAAGGGTGAGCTGGACAGATGCGTGAGTGCGTGGATGTATGAGCGGCTTCTGCGCAGGCCGGGCAGCAGCGAAAGCGAAACTCGGCAGGCCAACTCGCGAAAGCGCTGGGTTTCGCCTTCGGCTCTGCCCAGCCTACGGAACTCCGGTCTCACATAAAAGATAGCTGCTTGCGCACGGTACACATCATTTTCAAAACAAAACGTATTGAATTTGATGTATACCTTGCGCAAGCAGCTATCTTTTTAATCAATCCCTGATCAGCCATCGTCAGGTGCCAAAAAGCCACTTGCGCGGGTGGCTGAGGGCGAAGCTGGTGCCCCCGGCAGGAATCGAACCTGCATCTAGCGCTTAGGAGGCGCTTGTTCTATCCATTGAACTACGGAGACAAAGGCGGCTGATTGTATCGGTCGTGTTTGCGCGGCTATGGCTGGCCCTGCCGCTTGGGTGACGCTGCTGAGCAAGTATTTTCGCGACGCTTGCCAGGCGCTGGCCATTCCCGATTTGCAGCTGCGCGACATGTGCCACGAGGGCGCGTCAGAGCTGTTTGAGCATGGCTACCAGCAGTGGCACCTCGTCCCACGTGCGGCCATCGAGCGTGCGCCCAGCGGCGCGTGCGCTCATGGATGGATCACGAAGGTTGGCGCTGCACCGCCGCCGCGTGCAAGGCGCGCGCACGATGGGCTTCGAGCGCCCCGCCAACTGGCCGCCCGAGGGCGACGACGCCGCGCCGATGGATGAACCCATTGCCCCACCGCCCAGGCCCACGCCGGGCAGCGGCGATGTACCGGCACCGGAGGCCGACGATGCGCCGTTCTGACGCCTGCATCGGCACTGGCGCGGCGCAGCCCGCCGCGCGCGGCGATCAGGCCGGCGAGTGGTCTCGCAGCCAGTCGCGCAGCGCCGCGTTCATGCGCGTTTGCCAGCCCGGCCCACTGGCGCGAAAAGCCTCCAGCACATCGCGGTCAAACCGCACGGTGGTCGATTCCTTGCTGCTGCCCGCAGGCCGCCCCGGCGCGCGCCGGGCTGCCGCCAGCACGGGCGCAGGCAGCACCTCACTGGCAGGCCGTGCGCGGGCAAACCAGGCATCGCCTAGCTGCGGCGAATCAGAATCCATAGCGGGATTTGTGTTTTTCATAAGAACGAACCTCCAGTTTGTCGGCGCGGCGCAAACTGATCGGGCGAATCTGCCCGCCGCGCTCGGTGAACACCAGCACATGCAGCACCGCGCCGATGAAGCCCACCGCCTTGAAGCGGTCTTCCGCGTCCGCATGCCGGTCGTCATAGGCCACCAGCGCCGTGTCGATATCGAAATGGGCCGCATCGCCCAGACTGACCCCATCATGCTTGGCGCGGTTGATAGCGTCTTTGTCCGGGTCGAAATCACCGATGTCCATACCAATTATTGTAGTAACATAAATACCCCGTGTCCAGCGCCCCGGACGGCGTTTTTGACACGCACAGTGTCAACCCAAAATAGAAATTTCCCCCTGGTTGTTGATTGAAAGTCAAGCAGGAGGTATCGCGAGCATTTGCAACGCCGCCACGGGCGGCGAGGGCGGTGCGGACACCGACATTGGAGGTGTGACACGACACTGGCCCCAAGACACCTGCCAGCAGCGCCCAGTCGGCGCTGCTGCCACTCTCAACTCTTGCGCGCCGCATCGGCAGCGGCCTGGGTGGCGCTGCTGGCGGCGTCGGCGGCGGCGGCTTGTTGCTGGGGCGACCAGCGAAAGCGGGCCAGCTCTTGCCAGGCGTGGCGTTCGGCTTCGTGTTCGGGGGTTGGTGCGGCGGGCGCATCGGCGGCAGGCTCGGGCAGGTCGAGGTCGAGCTTGAGCGGGTCGCCATAGTCGCGGTGCAGGTTGACGCTGCTGCGTGTGCCTACGGCGTCGAGGTGTTTTTTCAGCCAGCGCTGGGCGCTGGCCTGCCCCAGCTCGAAGAGCTTTTCGACGGTGGCGGGCTGGGGCGATGCCTTGCTGGCGGCTGGCATGTCGCCCAGCGGGCGGCCACCGTCGATGCGGTGCATGCGGATGGGTTTGATGCCCTCGCCCGCCACGCCGCTGGCGGCCAGCTCGTTGACCAGCGCGATGGCGCGCATCTGCGCGATCAGGCTGGCGTTGAAGGTGAGGTCGTTCACGCGGTCGGCGATTTCGGCTGCCGTGGTGGGGCGGCCCGCGCGCTTGAGCGGGTTGATCTGCACCAGCAGGATGTCGCTGCTCTCGCCCATTTCCACCAGCGGGCCGAGCGCGGGGTTGGCGGCATAGCCACCGTCCCAGTAGAGCTTGCCGTCGATCTCGGGGGCCTGAAAGAGCTGCGGCAGGCAGGCCGAGGCCATCACGGCTTGTGCGGTGAGGCGCTTGCCGCTGAAAAAGCGGGCGCGGCCGGTTTCGACATCGGTGGCGGCAACGAACACGCGCGGGCTTTTCAGGCGCGACAGGCGCTCGAAGTCGATGGCTTCCTCGATCAGCGTGCGCAGGGGGTTGTAGTCGAGCGGGTTGGCCTGATACGGCGAGAACTTGGCCAGCGCGCCGGGCAGCGCGCCCATCATCAGGCGCGTCAGGCGCGCGGCGCTCTGGCTCAGGGCGCCCAGCTCCATCACCTTTTTCCAGATGTGGGCCAGCGCCACGCGCGCGCCTTCGGCGGGGTCGCGCCCAGCGTCCTGCGCAGCGGCCCAGCCGTGGGCCAGCGCCACGGCGTTGACCGCGCCCGCGCTGGTGCCGCTGATGCCGGCAAAGCGCAAACGCCCGTCGGTCAGCAGCGCATCAAGCACGCCCCAGGTGAATGCGCCATGCGCGCCGCCGCCTTGCAGGGCCAGATGAACGGTTTTGGTGGTGTCTGTCATGCGCCAAGTGAATCACATGCAGGCCAAAGTATTAAGTAAAAACCCTTGGAATGGACTTTGACCTACAAGGTATGGCACATGTCTGTTGCGCAGGGCGCACAGACGGCGGGCATGGCCGCCCACTCATTGCGCCGCGCGGCGCAGCGTGTCCACCACCGGGCGGCGCAGCACTTCGCGCAGGCCCCACCAGCCGGCCAGCAGCGCCAGCACGGCACCTGCGGCGGCACCGGCCAGGGGCACGAGGGGCGAGGCGGTCCAGCTGAAGTCGAAGGCGTAGCGCGCCATGGCCCAGCCCACGGCGCTGGCCACCACGCTGGCGAGAAAGCCTGCCAGCAGGCCCACGCCCAGCAGCTCGGCGCGCTGCACGTGGGCCAGCAGGCGGCTGCCTGCGCCCACGGCGCGCATGATGGCGAATTCGCGCGCGCGCTCTTCACGCGTGGCGCTGACGGCGGCAAACAGCACGATCAGCCCGGCCACCAGGGTGAAGCCGAAGAGGAATTCCACCGCACGGATCACCTGGTCGAGCACGCGCTGCACCTGGGCGATGGTGGCGCTCATGTCCACGTTGGTGATGTTGGGAAACTGGCGCACCAGGGCGTTGTCGAAGCTGACCGCGCCATCGCCGGGCCGTCCCGAGGTGGCGCGCGCCCCCTCGGGGGGCAGTGAATCACGCGCAGCGGAGGAGCGTGGGGGCGAAGTTTCGGGCGCGCGATAGGCGGCGATGTAGGTGATGGGCATCTCGGGCATGTCGGCCACGGGGAACATGACGAAGAAGTTCACGTGCATGCTGCCCCAGTCCACCTTGCGCAGCGAGGTGATGCGCGCGTCCACGGGCATGCCCGCCACGTCGAAGCGCAGCGTGTCGCCCAGCTTCAGGCCCAGGGTGTCGGCCAAGCCGGCTTCGACGCTGATGGCACCGGCTTCGCCCTCTTGCCATTGGCCGGCGGCGATGTCGTTGTGGGCGGGCTTTTGCAGCGCGTGGGAGAGGTTGAACTCGCGCTCCACCAGGCGTTTGGCGCGGTCGTCGGCATAGCTCTCGGGCGCGACGTCCTGGCCGTTCACGCCCACCAGACGGCCGCGGAACATGGGGTACCAGTCGTATTGGCTCACGCCCGCGGCATGCAGCGCGGCGCGAAAGTCGTCGCCCTGATCGGGCATGACGTTGATGACGAAGCGGTTGGGCGCATCGGCCGGGGTGGCGGCGCGCCAGCTGGCGATGAGGTCGGTGCGCAGCAGCACCAGCAGCACCAGCGCCAGCAGGCCCACGGCCAGGCTGCTGACCTGCACCACGGTGTAGGCGGGCCGGGCGGAGATCTGCCGCGTGGCCAGCACCAGCCAGCGCGGGGCGGTCTGCTCGTTCACCGCGCGGCGCAGCGCCTTGACGGCCAGCCACGACAAGAGCGCGAACACCGCCACCGCGCCCGCAAAGCCGCCCACGGCGATCAGCCCCAGCACCAGGTCGGCGCTGACGGCCAGCAGCAGCGCCGCAAAGCCCGCCATGCCCAGCGCCAGCACGGCCAGCGACGCGGGCTTGAGCGCGCCCACGTCGCGCCGGATGACGCGCAGCGGCGGCACCTGCGCCAGTTGCAGCACCGGCGGCAGGCCAAAGGCCATGAGCAGCGTCAGCCCCACGCCAAAGCCGAACAGCACCGGCCAGCCGCTGGCGGCGGGCAGCGCGGTTTCGACCAAACCCGCCAGCATGTAGACGAAGACGTGATGCACTGCAAAGCCGATGGCCACGCCCAGCGCGCTGGCCACCAGGCCGATGAGGGCGAACTCCACCGTGTACGCCCCCGCGATGCGCCGCTGCGGCAGGCCCAGCACGCGCAGCATGGCGCAGTCGTCCAGGTGGCGCGCGGCAAACCCGCGCGCGGCCAACGCCACGGCCACGGCAGACAGCAAGGCGGCCAGCAGCGCGACGAGGTTGAGAAACTTCTCGGCACGGTCAAGCGTCTGGCGCATCTCCGGCCGGCCCGAGTCGAGCGATTCGAGCCGCACGCCATGCACATCCGGCTGGGCCAGCGCCTGCTGCGCCCAGCGGGTGTAGCGGGCCACGGCGTCGTCTGCCCCGGCCACGGCCAGCCGCCAGGTGATGCGGCTGGCGGGCTGCACCAGGCCGGTGGCGGGCAGATCGGCTGCGTTCAGCATCACGCGCGGGGCAAAGTTCATGAAGCCGCCGCCGCGGTCAGGCTCTTGCGCGATGAGCTGGGTGACGGTAAAGCCGCTGTCGCCCAGCAGCAGGGTGTCGCCCAGCTTGAGATCCAGCGCTTCGAGCACGGCGGCATCCACCCACGCCTGGCCGGGCGGCGGAATGCCTTGCACCGGCTCGCCGCGCACATCTTGCGCGTCTTGCGTCAGGCGCAGCACGCCCCGCAGGGGGTAGCCGTCTTCCACGGCTTTGAGTGCCACCAGCCGCGTGGCACCGCCTTGCGCGTCTGGCGCGCGGCCCATGGTGGGAAAGCTGAGCGTGAGCGCGCTTTGCAGCCCCTGGGCGCGGGCCTGCTCGGCCCATTGCGCGGTGGGCGCGCTGTCGCTGACGATCACCGCGTCGCCGCCCAGCAGCTGCCGCGCATCGCGCGCCAGCCCGCCTTGCAGCCGGTCGGAGAAAAAGCCCACCGCCGTGAGCGCGGCCACCGCCAGCGTCACCGCCACCACCACCAGCCGCAGCTCGCCCGAGCGCAGATCGCGCCACAGCGTGCGCCAGCCCAATGCCAAAACCGAATCGTTCATGGCGCGCACCTTAGCGCATCGCGGCCTACCCTTCGGGGCCGCCCTCAGGCTGCCACACCAGCCGCTCGGGCGCGCTGTAGCAGATGAAGTGCCGGTTCACCGCACGGCCCACGGCGCACAGGCCCAGCTGCCGCGCCAGCGCCAGCCCCATCTGCGTGATGCCGCTGCGCGAGACGACGATGGGCACGCCCATTTGCGCGGCCTTCAGCACCATCTCGCTGGTGAGCCTGCCCGTGGTGTAGAACAGCTTGTCGCCGCCGCGCCGCGTGGCCGCGTCTTGCAGCGCCATCCACCCGGCGATGGTGTCGATGGCGTTGTGGCGACCCACGTCTTCGACGAACAGACGCATGCGCACGGCTTGGCCGTCGCCCTCACCTTCACGATCACCTGCACCATCGAACAGCGCGCAGCCGTGTACCGAGCCAGCGGATTTGTACGTGCTCTCCTGCGCGCGGATGGCGGCCAGCACGGCATACAGCCCCGCCTGCGTGAGGCGCGCATCGCCCAGCCGCAGGCGCTCGATGTCGGCCAGCCAGTCGCCAAACACGCTGCCCTGCCCGCAGCCGCTGGTCACCACGCGCCGCGCCGTGCGCGCAGCCAGATCGGCAATGCCCGCGCGCGTGCGCACGGCCGCCGCGCCCACGTCCCAATCGACGGTGATCGAGTGCACGTCTTGCGCGCCCGCGATCAGCCGCTGGTTGCACAAATAGCCCAGCACCAGCCACTCGGGGTGCGCGCCCAGCGTCATCAGCGTGACGACTTCGCGCTTGTCCACATACAGCGTCAGCGCGCGCTCGGCAGGAATCGACACGCGCCGCGCCTGGCCGGTTTCGTCCACCGCCATAACCTCCTCGGTCAACGGCGCGCGGGCGTGGGTCAGGTGGGGAAGCGCAGGCGTGTTCATGCGGGGCGCATGATGCCATTCGCGCCGGCTGCCCAGCTTGTTGAACCAACAATAAAGTAGCTTTTTGCGTACGTATTTAAACATCTTCAATATCAAACATATATGAAAATGCTTAAATACGTACGCAAGCAGCTACTGTTTTCTCTTTCTGCGCCCTCTGCGTCCGGTCTTCTTTTCCCCCAAAGCCGACAATGCCCCCATGGTCCAGCGCATCACCTGCTCGCAGCCCCTGCCCCTCTTGGGCACCGCCGCCACCCGCCGCATCGAGGCAGCCGCGCAATCCGCCCTGCCCCCGCACACCCTCATGCAACGCGCCGGGCTGGCCGTGGCGCGGCTGGCGCTGGCCATCAGCCCCCACGCCCGCACGGTGTGGATCGCCTGCGGCCCCGGCAACAACGGCGGCGACGGGCTGGAGGCCGCCATGCACCTGCACCAGTGGGGCCTGCACCCGGTCGTCACCTGGCTGGGCGATGAAGCGCACCTGCCCGCCGACGCACGCGCCTCGCTCGCCCGCGCGCGCCAAGCCGGCGTGGCCTTCGGCAGCGCCCCGCCGCCGCTGGGCGCGCAAGACCTGTGCATCGACGCGCTGCTGGGCATCGGCAGCACCCGCGCACCTGCGGGCCGCATGGCCGACTGGCTGGCGCACATGGCCGCCAGCGCCGCGCCCTGCCTCGCCGTGGACATGCCCACCGGCCTGAACGCCGACACCGGCGTCAGCCTGTCCACCCTGCGCTGCCGCCACACGCTCGCCCTGCTCACCCTCAAGCCCGGCCTGTTCACCGCACAAGGGCGCGACGCCTGCGGCACGCTGTGGTTCGACGACCTGGGCGTGACGCCGCCAGACGCATCGCCCACCGCCTGGCTGAACGCCCCGCCACCCGCCAGCGAGCGCCCGCACGCCAGCCACAAAGGCAGCTTCGGCGACGTGGCCGTCATCGGCGGTGAATGCGACGCCACACGCGGCACGGCCATGAGCGGCGCGGCGCTGCTGGCCGCCAGCGCGGCCTTGCACGGCGGCGCGGGGCGCGTGTTCGTCTGCCTGCTGGGCGACGGCCCGTGGGTAGACACGACGCAGCCCGAGCTGATGTTCCGCCGCCCCGACGCCTTGCCCCTCGACGCGCTGACGGTGGTCTGCGGCTGCGGCGGCGGCGATGCCGTGCGCACCGTGCTGCCCGGCGTGCTGGCCCATGCGCCGCGCGCCGTGCTGGACGCCGATGCCCTCAACGCCATCGCGAAAGACGCCGCACTGCAAACCGCGTTGACGCAGCGCGCCCAGCACAGGCAAGCCACCGTGCTCACGCCCCACCCGCTCGAAGCCGCGCGCCTGCTGGCCTGCACCACCGCCCAGGTGCAGGCCAGCCGCCTCTCAGCCGCACAAACGCTGGCCGAGCGCTTTCAGTGCGTGGTGGTACTCAAAGGCTCAGGCACCGTCATCGCCGCGCCGGGCCAAGTGCCGCGCATCAACCCCAGCGGCAACGCCCGCCTGGCCACGGCAGGCACGGGCGATGTGCTGGCCGGCCTGATCGGCGCGCGGCTGGCCACCCGCACACCAACTTTCGCCGCCGCCTGCCATGCCGTGTGGCAACACGGCGCACTGGCCGATGAATGGCCGCAAGGCACAGCCCTCACGGCCAGCACGTTGGCGCGGGCCATCGCGGCCTGAAACTTGGCCTGGGCTCACCGCCGCGTCTTGCGCGGCTTGCTGGCGGGTTTCTTGTCTTTGGCAGCGGCTTTTTTCGCTGACGCCTTCAGCGCCTGAATGGGCGAAGGCGTGGGGCGGGCGCGCTCGGGCTCGCCCGCCTGGCGGGCCTGGCGGGCGGCGCGCTTGGCGGATTTGGTGGCGGGCACGCCGCGCTCGCCTGCCGGGGCCACGCCCTTGTCGCGCAGGGCGCGGGCCGTCAGCTCGCCGTCTTCGTGCACCAGGCGGAAGTCGATCTTGCGGCCATCCAGATCGACGCGGCTGACCTGCACGCGCACCTTGGTGCCCAGCGCGTAACGGATGCCGGTGCGCTCGCCGCGCAGCTCTTGCCGCACTTCGTCAAAGCGGAAGTATTCGCCGCCCAGCTCGGTGATGTGTACCAGCCCTTCCACATACATGTCGGTGAGCGTGACGAACAGGCCGAAGCTGGTGGCGGCGCTGACGGTGCCGTTGAACTCCTCGCCCAGGTGCTCCTTCATGTACTTGCACTTGAGCCAGGCCTGCACGTCGCGGCTGGCTTCGTCGGCGCGGCGCTCGTTGGCGCTGCAATGCAGGCCGGCGGCTTCCCAGGCCAGCAGCTCGGGCGTTTGCCGCTTGACCTGCGGGGGCGCATCACCCCTGCGTGCGGCGCTGTTTTTTTGCAGGCGCGCCTTGAGCTTTTCATGCGCCTCGCCGGGCGTGGGCAGGGCGGGCAGCTGGTATTTGCGCGCGGCCAGGATGGCCTTGATGACGCGGTGCACCAGCAGGTCGGGGTAGCGGCGGATGGGGCTGGTGAAGTGGGTGTAGGCGTCGTAGGCCAGGCCGAAGTGGCCGCTGTTGACGGGCGTGTAGATGGCCTGGCTCATCGAGCGCAGCAGCATCATGTGGATCTGCTCGGCATCGGGCCGCTCGGCGGTGGCCTGGGCGATTTGCTGAAACTCCGCCGGGCGCGGGTCGTCGCTGATGGTCAGCCCCAGGCCCAGCGCCTTGAGGTAGGCACGCAGGATGTCCTGCTTCTCGGGCGTGGGGCCTTCGTGCACGCGATAAAGGCCGGGGTGCTTGCTCTGCAAGATGAAGTCGGCGCTGCACACGTTGGCGGCCAGCATGCATTCCTCGATGAGCCTGTGCGCATCGTTGCGGGTGCGCGGCACGATCTTCTCGATGCGGCCGGACTCGTCGCACACGATCTGCGTTTCGGTGGTTTCAAAGTCCACCGCGCCGCGCGCCTCGCGCCCCTTGAGCAGGGCGCGAAACACCTCGTGCAGGTGCAGCAAATCCTGCACGCGCGCCTTGCGGCGGGCAGCTTCAGGCCCGCGCGTATTGGCCAGGATGGCAGCCACCTCGGTATAGGTGAAGCGCGCGTGGCTGTGCATCACGGCCAGGTAGAACTGGTAGGCGTGCACGTCGCCCTTGGCGGTGACGAGCATGTCGCACACCATGCACAGGCGGTCCACGTCGGGGTTGAGCGAGCACAGGCCGTTGCTCAGCTTCTCGGGCAGCATGGGAATCACGCGGCGCGGAAAGTAGACGCTGGTGGCGCGGTCGTAAGCGTCCACGTCGATGGGGTTGCCGGTCTTGACGTAGTGGCTCACGTCGGCAATGGCCACCAGCAGGCGCCAGCCGTTGGGCTTCTTGCCGCGCCCGGTGACCACCGCTGGCTCGCAATACACGGCGTCGTCGAAATCGCGCGCATCCTCGCCGTCGATGGTGACCAGCGGCACGTCGGTCAAGTCCACGCGGCCTGCCGCGTCCTGCGGGCGCACCACGTCGGGCAGTGCGCGCGCCTCGCCGATGGCGGCGTCGGAAAACGCGTGCGGCACGCCGTATTTGCGCACGGCGATCTCGATCTCCATGCCGGCGTCGTCCACCTCGCCCAGCACCTCTTTCACGCGGCCCACGGGCTGGCCGTAAAGCGCGGGCGGCTCGGTCAGCTCGACCACCACCACCTGGCCCGTCTTGGCCACGCCGGTCGCGCCCTTGGGGATCATCACGTCCTGGCCGTAGCGCTTGTCCTCGGGCGCGACCAGCCAGATGCCGCCTTCGTGCAGCAGCCGGCCAATGATGGGGTGCGGCGGGCGCTGCACGATCTCCAGCACGCGCCCCTCGGGACGGCCACGCCGGTCGTGGCGCACCACGCGCACCTTGACCCGGTCGCGGTGCAGCACGGCACGCATTTCGTTGGAGGGCAGGTAGATGTCGGGCTCGCCGTCGTCGCGGGCCATGAACCCGTGGCCGTCACGGTGGCCTTGCACGGTGCCTTCGATTTCGTCCAGCAGACCGCTGGGGGCTTCACTTCTTGTTTTCATTCGGTATATACTCTCGGTTTTCCTGAAATGCCCAGGTGGCGGAATTGGTAGACGCACTAGTTTCAGGTACTAGCGCTGAGAGGCGTGGAGGTTCGAGTCCTCTCCTGGGCACCAAAACACTTTAAAGCCACCTTCGGGTGGCTTTTTTCTTGGCCTCTTGCCCCCAAGCCCCGCCCCAACGGGCGCGGCTGTGACAAGAGGCTTTTTTGCGCACGGTGCGGGCCGCCACGCGCTCACACCGGCACGGCCACAAGGTCGTGCCCTTGCGTGCCCACGATGCGCGCGCGGGTGAACTCACCCACCTTCAGTTGCTTGCTGCGCTTTTCGGGCGGCAGCAATTGCACGGTGCCGTCGATCTCGGGCGCGTCGGCGTAGCTGCGGCCCACGCCGCCCTTGCGGCCCAGCGCGGGGGCCGAGTCGACCAGCACCTGCATGGTCGCGCCGACGCGCTCCTGCAGCTTGGCGGTGGAGACTTCTTCGGCCACGGCCATGAAGCGCGCGCGGCGCTCTTCGCGCACTTCGGCAGGCAGCATGCCGGGCAGGTCGTTGGCGGCGGCGCCTTCGACGGGTGAATAGGCAAAACAACCCGCGCGGTCGATGCGCGCTTCGCGCATGAAGTCGAGCAGGTGCTCGAACTCGGCTTCGGTCTCGCCCGGAAAGCCCGCGATGAAGGTGGAGCGAATGACCAGCTCAGGGCACATCTGGCGCCAGCGGGCGATGCGCTCCAGGTTTTTCTCGCCGCTGGCGGGGCGCTTCATGCGCCGCAGCACGTCGGGGTGGCTGTGCTGAAAGGGCACGTCCAGATACGGCAGCACGCGGCCTTCGGCCATCAGCGGGATGACCTCGTCGACAGATGGGTACGGGTACACGTAATGCAAGCGTACCCAGGCGCCGTGCGGCGCAGCCAGCTCGGCCAGCGCCTGCACCAGATCCAGCATGCGGGTCTTGACCGGGCGGCCATCGGAAAAGCCGGTGCGGTACTTCACGTCCACGCCATAAGCCGAGGTGTCCTGGCTGATGACGAGCAGCTCTTTCACGCCGCCTTCGAACAAGGCACGCGCCTCTTTCAGCACGTCGCCGATGGGGCGGCTGACCAGGTCGCCGCGCATGCTGGGGATGATGCAGAAGGTGCAGCGGTGGTTGCAGCCTTCGCTGATTTTCAGATAAGCGTAGTGGCGCGGCGTGAGCTTCAGGCCCGCTTCGCCGAAGGCACCGGGCACCAGATCGATGAAGGGGTCGTGCGGTTTGGGCAGGTGCTGGTGTACGGCGTCCATCACCTCTTGCGTGGCGTGCGGGCCGGTGACGGCGAGCACCGAGGGGTGCAGCGACTTGACCAGGTTTTCCGAATCATTTTGGCCATCAGCGCCCGCCCCGTCTGCGCTGGCAGCTATTGTTTTTGCACCAAGGCAGCCGGTGACGATGACCTTGCCGTTGACCGACAGGGCCTCGCCGATGGTGTCCAGGCTTTCCTTGACGGCCTCGTCGATGAAGCCGCAGGTGTTGACGATGACGAGATCGGCCCCTTCGAACGTCTTGCTGGTGGCGTAGCCCTCGGCGGAAAGCTGGGTGAGGATCAGCTCCGAATCGGTGAGCGCCTTGGGGCAGCCCAGCGACACGAAGCCGATGCGCGGCGCGGGCGTGGTGGTTTCACTCATGGGGCGCATTGTCGCAGCCAGGCGCGCGTGCGCTGCGGCGTTGGCCCGCCGGGGGCAAAAGGCGTCAAGCAGAGGGCTTTTTCACCCCGAGCGCGCCCCACACCTGCTCGGTCTGCTTGTTCATCTGATCCTGCATTTGCAGGAACATGGCTTTGGACTGCTCCAGGTAGTTGCCCAGCACGCCTTGCATGATGGGCGACTGCATGTGCATGAACTGCATCCACATCTCGGGCGTGAAGCCCTTGGACTGCTCGGCCATGCGGGCCTGGATGTCCACCAGCGCCTGCATGTTCTTCTCCAGGTAGTTGCCCATGAAGCCTTGCAGCGCGTGGCCGTAGAAGCGGATGATGCCCTCCAGCACCGCTTCGCTGAACATGGGTGCGCCGCCGGCTTCTTCTTCCAGGATGATTTGCAGCAGGATGCTGCGCGTCAGGTCTTCGCCGCTCTTGGCGTCGCGCACCACGAAGGCTTCGCGCGCCATGACCAGCGCGCGCACCTGCGCCAGCGTGATGTAGCTGGAGCTGGCCGTGTCGTACAGCCGGCGGTTGGGGTATTTCTTGATGACGCGGCGCGCATCGCCACGGGCAGACGCATCGCCTGGGGTTGACGCCTGCGGGCGGGCGGTGGAAGCGCGGGTGCGGGACATGAAACGGCCAGAAAATCCAGGCGGATGCTGCGGTGCAGCGCATTCTAGGGACGGCATGCGCGCTCGGGCAGCATGGCTTACCCTGAGAGGGTGCATCCGACGCCCTCCGAGGCGCGCCGCTCAATCGTCACGCCCTTCGGGCGGGCGCTGCAACTGCGGCGCGCTGGAGGTGTCGGGCCGGTTGCGGCGGGCGTCGTCGTAGGCCTTGTGGGCGCGCTCGGTGTCGTCCTGCCCGGCGGCGGGGGCCTGGCCGTCCGGCACCTGGCCGCGCTCATGCGGCAGGGCGTGGGTGGGGCGGGCGTCGCCCTCGCTCACGTCCAGCGTGGTCTGGTCGGGCGATACGACGGGCTTGGGCTTGCGGTTGGCACTCATGGCGGTCTCCTGTGGGATATGTATATGCAAACAGTCTCCCGCCCCAGCCGCCGCCCGCGTGTGGGACGACGCCCCCAATCGCCGCGAGTCATGGGCCTGCATGCGGCGGTCACACGGCTTCGCATAATCACCGGTACGCATAGCCGCGTGCGGATGGCGTGAACTTTTTGCCCTTAGCACTCATCACAAGAGAGTGCTAAAATACCCGACCAACATGAAAGGACATTCAACGATGACCCGACCGGTTTCAAGCCCCTCCGCGAACGCCGTGGCGCTGGCCAATCCGTGGGCTGTCGTGCCGCCGCTGGGCAACCTGGACGCCTACATCACCGCCGTCAACCGCCTGCCCATGCTCACGCACGAGGAGGAGCAGACCTTCGCGCGTGACCTGCGCGACACCGGCAGCCTGGACGCTGCGGGCAAGCTGGTGCTGTCGCACCTGCGCCTGGTGGTCAGCACCTCGCGCCAGTACCTGGGCTACGGCCTGCCGCATGCCGACCTCATTCAAGAAGGCAACGTGGGCCTGATGAAGGCCGTCAAGCGCTTCGACCCCGACCAGGGCGTGCGCCTGGTGAGCTACGCGCTGCACTGGATCAAGGCGGAGATCCACGAGTACATCCTGAAAAACTGGCGCCTGGTGAAGGTGGCCACCACCAAGGCGCAGCGCAAGCTGTTTTTCAACCTGCGCTCGATGAAGCAGGGCTTCAAGGCCGAAGACGCCGAGGCCGACATCACCCACCGCGACGTGCTGACCGATGCGCAGATCGGTGTGGTGGCGCGCGATCTGGGCGTCAAGCCCGAGGAAGTACGCGAGATGGAGACGCGCCTGTCGGGCGGCGACGTGCTGCTGGATCCGGCACCTTCGGACGATGGCGAACACGCCTTTGGGCCGATTGCCTGGCTGTCGGACGCGGGGCACGAGCCCACGGCCATGCTCGAATCGGCCCAGCGCGACGTGCTGGCCACCGAAGGCATCGCGACCGCGCTGCGCGGGCTGGACGAGCGCAGCCGCCGCATCGTGACCGAGCGCTGGCTGAACGTGAACGACGATGGCTCGGGCGGCATGACGCTGCACGAGCTGGCCGCCGAATACGGCGTGAGCGCCGAGCGCATCCGCCAGATCGAGGTGGCGGCGATGAAGAAGATGAAGGCGGCGCTGGCCGACTACGCCTGATGCGCGGCAGCGCCTGGCACTCCCCTCTCGAACCCGGCCTTTGGCCGGGTTTTTTCATGGTGCAGCAGGCCCGATAATCTGCGCCTTGCGCCTGTCTGGGTGCGATACGCCAAAAAGAAAACAGGAGCTACTTGCGCACGTTATTGTTCATTTTCAGCATACTTTGTATCTGAAATTGTTTTATAACGTGCGCAAGCAGCTCCTGTTTTCATAAACCTGCTTTCACTTCACAAACCTGAGCGCCATGTCTTCACCTCTTCTCGCCCGCCGCCGCCTGCTGACCGCCACCGCCGCACTTGCCCTGGGCGCTGCGGGCCTTGCGCAGGCACAGACACAAGGGGGCGACTGGCCCACGCGCCCGCTGCGCATCGTGGTGGGTTTTCCGGCCGGCTCCTCGCCTGACCTGACCGCGCGTGCGCTGGCCGAGCCGCTGGAAAAGGCGCTGGGCCAGCCGGTGGTGGTGGACAACCGCGTGGGCGCGGGCGGCAACATCGGCGCCGATGCGGTGGCCAAGGCCACCGACGGCCACACCATCGGGCTGATGATCAACGGCAACATGACCATCGCCAAGCTCATCAACCCCGCCGTGCGCTACGACCCCCTGACCGAACTGGCCCCGGTGAGCCTGGTGGGCGTGGCACCGCTGGTGCTGGTGGCGCCGGCGGGTGCGGCGGGGGGCGACGCGAAATCATTCTTCGATGCCGCGCGCGCCGCAGGCAACCGCTGGAGCTACGGCTCGCCCGGCGTGGGCACCGTGGGCCACATCGGCATGGAGCTGCTGAAAAGCCGCTCGGGCATCGCGCCGGTGCATGTGCCCTACCCCGGTTACCCGCAGGTGTTCAACGCCATCGTGGGGGGCGACCTGCAGCTGTCGATGCTGCCGCCCGCGCTGGCCAATGCGCAGATCAAGGCGGGCAAGCTGCGCGGCATCGGCGTCACATCCAGCGGGCGCAGCACGCTGGTGCCCGATTTGCCCAGCCTGGCCGATGCGGGGGTGAAAGACGTCAACCTCGAAATGTGGAACGCCGTGGCCGCCCCCGCCAGCATGCCCAAGGCCCACATCGACAAACTGGCCACCGCCGTGAACGCCATCGTGCGCACGCCAGAGATGCGCCAGCGCCTGTTTCAGCAAGGCTGGCAAGCCGTGGGCTCGTCGCCCGAGGCGCTGGCCCTGCGCATTCAGAGCGACACGCGCGTGCTAGGCGGCATCATCCGGGCGCAGGGCATCAAGGCGGAGTGACGGCAGCGGCGGTCATGGCGAATGACGAATGACGAATGACTGCGCTCTGGCGAGCGCATGACAAATGACCCACCGCATCAGCCCGCACAGCGCTTTTTGTCATTCGTCATGGCGCGCCAGCGCCAGTCATTGAGCGAAGCGAAGTCATTTCAACAGCAGCCGCACGTCATCGGCCATGTGCTCGGGCGTGCTGCCATAACGCATGTACAACCGCAGCCGCCCTTGCGGGTCGAACGCGTAGCTGGCGGCGGTGTGGTCCATGCTGTAGGTCTCGGGGGTGCTGCCGGGCACTTTCTTGTAGTAGACCTTGAAGTCCTTCGCCAGCGCGGCCAGTGCCTCGGGCGATTCGGCATACAGGCCCAGAAAGCCGGGGTCGAACGCGCCCATGTATTCGCGCAGCACCTCGGGCGTGTCGCGCTCGGGGTCGATGCTGATGAACAGCACTTGCAGCCGGTCGCCATCGCCGTCCAGCAGCTGCTTGACGCGCGCCATCTCGGCCATGGTGGTGGGGCACACGTCGGGGCATTGCGTGAAGCCGAAGAACACCACCACCACCTTGCCCCTGAAATCGGCCAGGGTGCGCGGCTGGCCGTTGAAGTCGATGAGCGAAAAGTCCTTGGCGTAATCGGCACCGGTGATGTCGAGCGCGCGGAACTGCGGCTTGTCGGGCGTGCAGGCACCCAGCAGCGCCAGCGCGCCGAGCGAGAGGGTTTGAACAGCGTGGCGGCGGAGCATGGACAGATCCTACAAAGGCAGGTAATGGTCAAGCAGCAGCGCCGCGAACAGCAGCGACAGGTGAATGAGCGAGAAACGGAAGGTCTTGCGCGCCAGCGCGTCGGAGTAGTGGCGCCAGAGCTTGAAAGCGTGCCAGATGAACCCGGCATTGAGCGCCAGCGCCGCCACCAGATAGACCCAGCCGCTCATGCGGTAGATGAAGGGCAGCAGGCACGCGGCCAGCAGGATGATGGTGTAAAGCAGCACCTGAAGGCGTGTGAATTCGTTGCCGTGTGTGACGGGCAGCATCGGCAGGCCGCTCTTGCGGTAGTCCTCCACGCGGTACAGCGCCAGCGCCCAGAAGTGCGGCGGCGTCCACAGGAAGATGATGAGAAACAGGATCAGCGCCTCGGGCCCCACCTCGCCGCGCATGGCCGCCCAGCCCAGCACCGGCGGCATGGCCCCCGACGCGCCGCCGATGACGATGTTCTGCGGCGTGAGCGGCTTGAGGATGACGGTGTAGATCACCGCATAGCCCACGAAAGTGGCAAAGGTGAGCCACATGGTGAGCGGGTTGACCGCCACATACAGCAGGGCCGACCCCGCCGCGCACAGCAGGGCCGAGAACGCCAGCGCCTGGCCGTCGCTCAGCTCGCCGCGCGCGGTGGGCCGCCAGGCGGTGCGTTTCATGCGGGCGTCGATGGATTTTTCCACCAGGCAGTTGAAGGCGGCAGCGGCAGCGGCCACCAGCCAGATGCCCGCGCAAGCCAGCGCCATGCGCCCCACATCGGCCGCACGCGGCAAGCCCGGCACCGCCAGCACCATCCCGATGAAGGCGCAAAACACGATGAGCTGCACCACGCGCGGCTTGGTCAGCACGTAGTACTGGCGCCAGACGGGCATGGCAGGCAAGGGCGCAGCGCTCATGCCAACGCTCCACGGCGCGGGCGCGCCAGCTGCAACGCGCGCCACACGCGAGAACCGAAGGCCGCGGAGCAGGCCATGCGCGGGTGCCCATGGCCGGGGTCTCCCCGGTCATCGGGCGCGTCCCCCCTCAGGGGGGAAGACGCCGAAGGCGGCTCAGGGGGGAGCCCACTCGCTCCCAAGGCCCAGGCCAGCACCGCCATCAGCGCCGCTGCGCCGCCGGTGTGCAGCACGGCCGCCAGCAGCGGCCAGCCCAGCACCACGTTGGACAAGCCCGTGAGCAGTTGCAGCACGGCCAGCGCCGCCACCCAGCGGCGCTGCGCGGCCAGCTGCCCCGCGCGGTGCAGCCGCCAGACCAGCAACGCCAGCACGGCGAGCACGGCGTAGGCAAAGAGGCGGTGCGTGTAGTGAATGGCCGTGAGCGCCACGAAGGCCAGCGGCGTGCCGTCTGCCGACATGCCCAGCGGACGCCACAGCTCGAAGCCCTGCGCAAAGTCCATCGCCGGCCACCAGCTGCCTTGGCAACGCGGAAAGGTGTCGCACACCAGCACCGCGTAGTTGGTGCTGACCCAGCCGCCCAGCGCAATCTGCACGCCCACCATGACGGCAGCAGCCCACAGCAGCGCACGCAGCCCCGGCGCAAGCCCCTGCACGCGCGCGCCCGCCGCCTGGGCATAGCGCTCGGCCTGCACGGCCAGCAGCACCAGCAGGCCCACGCCGCCCAGCAGGTGCAGCGTGACGATGGCGGGAAAGAGCTTCATCGTCACCGTGAGCGCACCAAACGCGCCCTGCGCGCACACCCACACCAGCGTGAGCAAGGGCCACCAGGGGCTGAGCACGCGTTCGCCCATCGGTGACTGCACGCGCCCCGCCACCCCGGCACGCTGCGCCCGCCGCCATTGCAGCCAGGTGGCCGCGGCCAGCACGATGATGAGCACGCCCACGCCCGTGGCCAGGTAGCGGTGAACCATCTCCACCCACGCCTTGCCGTGGGTGACCGGGCCGGTCGGCATGGCCGCCTGCGCGGCGGCAATGTGCTCGCGCGCGCCCACCGGGCTGGCCTTGCCGTAGCAGCCGGGCCAGTCGGGGCAGCCCAGGCCCGAGTCGGTCAGCCGCGTGAAAGCGCCGAACAGCACCAGATCGAACGTGAGAAACAGCGTGAGCAACGTCAGCCCCGCCAGCCGCCGCGCCGGCGGCTGCCCGCGCCCGCGCAGCCACCACCAGGCCAGCGGCAGCAGCGCCACCAGCACCCCCATGCCCATCAGGCGCAGCACGGGCGAGAAGTCGTACAGGGCTTGCTCGGTCATGGTGTCACCACCCGCCCGAAGCTTGCCACGCGGGCCAGGCCAGCGGGCTTGTGCATGCGCCCATCCTTGTAGGCTGGGTAGAGCGAAGCGAAACCCGGCAAACCGGCTCGCGAGAACGCTGGGTTTCGCTTTCGCTCTACCCAGCCTACTAGTGTCGCGTCACACCTCAAATGCCGGTGTTCGCACCGCCCTCGCCGCCCGTGGCTGCGTTGCTGCTCTTGCCAATACCGACTGTATTGGCGGCGATCAGCGCCTTGCCACGGGCGGCGATGACGGCACGTCCATCCGACATTTGAGGTGTGACACGACACTATGTTGATTGACAGCGATGGCAGCCGCAGAGTGAAACGACGGTGGTTCGCCCTCACCCCTGCCCTCTCCCAGAGGGAGAGGGAGAGGGCGCAAGACCCCAGGCCGAGCGAAGCGATGGCCCGAGCGAGGAACCCCTCTGGCCGTGCCGAGAAGCGCAGGGCGTGGGGCGGGTGCGCAGCGCAGCATGCGCACTTCGTGAACTGACTCGCTGCAGTTGTCTGAGCGGCGAGAGCGCAGCGAACAAAGCGAGTTCTGCAGCGCCGCCCCATGACCGAGCATCGCAGGTTGCCCGCAGCACAGCGAAGGGACACGGCCAGTGGGGCCGCCTTTTCTTGGGTTACTTGTCGTCGGCGGCGCAAAAGAAAGTGACTGCGCTGCCGGGCGCACATCCCGGCCAGCGACGCATCCATCGCCTCACCGCACAAGAACAAACGCAGCCTTGGCGGAATCCCTTCGGGGTTCCGCCCTACGGATGCAGAGCCACTCAGCAAGGCGCTCATCTCCCCGCCTGATCCCAGCTCGCCGACGCGCGCATGAGCCGCGTCAGATCGCGCCGGGCACGGCCTGCGCCCGCATCGTCCAGCGCGGGCGGGAAGCGCATCATCCAGCGGCCCTCCGGATCGACCACGTACAGGTGCTCGCCCAGCGTATGGCCCGGCTCGGGCGCGAGCCACTGGCCGAGCGTGTCGGCGGGCACGCGCACCACGGTGGCGCGGCCCAGCGCGGGGCGCAGGCTGTCGGGCACGCGGGTGCTGTCGCTCACCAGCCAGACCCAGTCGAGCCGGTCCTTGTCCTTGCCCAGGGCTTCGCGCAGCTGGCGTTGCAGATAGAGGTTGCGCTCGCAGTGAGCGTCGCACGCGCCGCCGCCCACGCTGACGAGCAGCCACTGGCCCTTGAGGCTGTTCAGATCGAAGGGCTGACCGTTGAGGTCGGTGGCGGCGGCCTGGGGCAGCGGGGGTTGCGCGTCGATGAGGGTGCCGAAGACGCTGCGCCCCTCAGGGCGCACGACGTAATAGCTGAAATAGGAAGCGATGACGGGCGCGGCGCACACCAGGGCCAGGGCCAGCATCTTCCAGCGGCCCACGCGCGTGCGGCGGGCGTCTTGCGCCAGCGCGCCGGTGGGCGATGGGATGTCGTGCACCGTCAGGCCCAGAGGCTGGTCGCGCGCGGGCATGTCAGCGGCGGGAGGATTCTTGAAGGGGTTGGACAACTTGAAACCAGACGAAAAGCAGCCCCATGAGGGCGCACAGGCCAAACCACTGGAAGGCGTAACCGTAGTGTTTTTCGATGCCTGTGTCGGGGGCGGGCCAGTCGCGCCGCAGGCCATCGGAGGGCTCGCCGGTTTGCACCACCACCAGGCCCGCCAGCGGCAGGCCGGTTTCGCTGCGAAAACCGGGCAGGTCGAGATTCTGCCGGATGTGCCCGCCGCCTTCCTGCCCAAGGGCAAAGGCCGCGGGCACGCGCTCTGCCAGGCGGCCGCTGATCTGCACCGCGCCTGGGGGGGTCTGCACGGGCGGCAGCGCCTCGCGCTCGGCGAAGTTGCGCGGTGCCCAGCCGCGCTGCACCAGCACCACGCGGTCTGGCGCGCCCGCACCGCCTTCAAGCCGCAGCGGGGTGAGCACAATGAAGCCGCTTTGGCCGTGCAGGGGGCGGTTGTCGAGAAACACGGTGTGTTCGGCCAGCCAGTGGCCGCCGAGCTGGATGCGGCGGTGTAGGCGCTCGTCAGGGGGCGGGGAGGAAAGATATGTGGTCAGCGCCGCCGCATCCAGCGCGGGCAGGCGGGCGCGTTCGGCCAGCGCGGTTTGCAGCGCCTGCTTTTCCGCCGCGCGGGCAAGCTGCCAGCGCCCGAGCGAGAAGGTGACGGCCATGCCCAGCAGCGCGGCCACGATGACGAGCACACGCCGCCAGCCTGCCGTCCAACGGCGAGGCGGCGCGGATGGCGCTGTCGCCGCGTCGGTCATGGGGCAACGGCCTTGGTCTCAACAATAATGCGGCGCATGAAAAACGTTTTGATCGGCCTGGCGTTTGCCGGCATTGTGGGCAGCCTGGCGTCTGCGCTGGTTTTCATGATGAAAGGCGGCCAGCCCGGCGAGGGCGACGAGGCCGCGCGCGCAAGCCGCATGGTGAAGGCGCTGGCGCTGCGGGTGGGGCTGTCGATACTGCTGTTCGTGTGCATTCTGGCCGCGTGGAAACTGGGGTGGGTGCAGCCATCGGGTTTGCCGGCAAAGCCTTGAAACCTTGTATGCCCGCCGATGACCCGGCGGGCCATGTGCCAAAGACAGGGCATGCAGAAGCCAGGAAGCGCAGGGCAAGGTATAGCTGAACTCAAGAACAATTAGACGCTTCTTGCTCCCTCCCCCTCTGGGGGAGGGTTGGGGTGGGGGCGAGCCACGGTGGATTCATTGAAGGTGGTCAGCCCCCATCCCAGCCTTCCCCCAACGGGGAAGGGGCCAACAGCCAAAACGCCTGTCGGCTTGTTTATGGGATGGGCTATATTTAAAAAGTGAGCTGCTTGCGTACGTTTTTAGCGGACTTCAGATACATTTTATGCTGAAATCCTTTTAAAACATACGCAAGCAGCTCACTTTTTCTAACCCCCCGTCGCCGCAGGCAACGGGCGGCGCGCCGTTCACATCCAGTACACGAGGATGTACAGGCCCAGCCACACCACGTCCACGAAGTGCCAGTACCAGGCGGCGCCTTCGAAGCCGAAGTGCCGTTCGGGCGTGAAGTGGCCCTTCATCAGGCGCAGGGTGATGAACAGCAGCATCAGCATGCCCACGAACACGTGCAGGCCGTGAAAGCCGGTGAGCATGTAGAAGGTAGAGCCGAAGATGCCAGAGTTGAGCTTGAGGTTCAGGTCGGAGTAGGCGTGAAAGTATTCGTAGCCCTGCACGCACAAAAAAACCACGCCCAGCAGCACCGTGAGCCACATGAAGGCGATGGTGCGTGCGCGGTTGCCCACTTGCAGCGCGTGGTGCGCAATGGTGAGCGTGACGCCCGAGGTGAGCAGCAGCGCGGTGTTGATGGTGGGCAGCCAGAAGGGGCCCATGGTCTGGAAGGGCTCGACAATGCCTGCGGGCGATGCGGTGGCACCGGCCTGCAGGCTGGGCCACACGGCCTTGAAGTCGGGCCAGAGCAGGGCGTTTTCCAGGCTGCCGAGGGCGGGCACCGAGTGCGCGCGCGCCCACCACAGCGCGGTGAAGAACGCGCCGAAGAACATCACCTCCGAGAAGATGAACCAGCTCATGCTCCAGCGGTAGGACAGGTCGATCTTGCGGCCATACAGGCCCGCCTCGCTCTCGCGCACGGCATCGGAAAACCACTGGTAGAGCACCACGGCCCACCACAGAAAGCCGAAGGCCAGCACATAGGGGGCCCATGAAGCGCCGTTGACCCACTGCCCTGCGCCCAGAATGACGAAGAACAGGCCGATGGAAGCCATGACCGGGTGGCGCGATTCGGCCGGAACGTAGTAATACGGCGCCTGGGCGCTGGTGGTGGTGCTCATGCTCGGGACTCCTGCGTTTTCTTTTGTATGGCGGTCAGTGCGCGCGTGTGGGGCAAAAAGGGAAAGGGGAACATCGTCGAAGGCGTTTCAGGGTGCGACGCGTGGACTTGACGGCCTAGCCGCTGCCCACCACCCAGTGCACGATGCCCAGCAGCAGCAGCACCAGGATGAGCGCGCCCAGCACGCCCGCGACGATGACATGAAAGGGGTTGACCCGCGCCAGATCGTCCTGGTAGCCGCTTTTCTTGCGCACGCCCAGAAAGCCCCAGGCCACCATGCGCACGGAGTGCCAGAACGAGGGCTGCGCCGGTGGCTTGGTGGGCGGCTTGGCGGACGGGGGCGGCTGGTTCATGCGCCCGCTCCTGCCGTCACGGGCGTGCCCATGACGGCGGCGCCTGCCGTGCCTGGGCCGGCGGGCGACGGGGAAGACACCTGGCCACCCACTTCGAAGAAGGTGTAGGACAGGGTGATGGTGGTCACGTCCTTGGGAATGCGCGGGTCGATCACGAAGGCCACGGGCCACTCTTTTTTCTCGCCCGGCGCCAGCATGTACTGGTTGAAGCAGAAGCACTCCAGCTTGTTGAAGTGTGCCGTGGCCTGGCGCGGCGCGTAGCTGGGAATGGCCTGGGCGGACATGGCCCGGTTCTGCACGTTCTGGAACTCGTACATCACGGTGGCCAGCTCGCCGGGGTGCACCTGCATGCTGCTGCGCTCGGGCTTGAAGAACCAGGGGCCACGTGCGTTGGCGTCGAACTCGACGGTGATGACGCGGCTTTCGTCCACCTGGCTGTTCTTGAGCACCTGCCGGGCGCGGCTGGCCTTGGCACCGCCGGGAATCTGCTGCTCGCCCAGCGACAGGATGTTGATGCCGGTGACCTCGCAGATCGCGCGGTACAGCGGAATCATGGCGTAGCCGAAGGCGAACATGCCCGCTGCCACCACGAGCAGCTTGCCCACCATCCTGATGTTTTCCACACGCAGCGCCACAGCCTTCCGCTCCTTGCCTTGTGCCGCGTCAGCCGCCCAGCACCAGCAGGCGCACGACAAAGCCTGCCAGGAACAGGAAGGCCACCGACGCCAGGATGAGGCCCAGGCGGACGTTGCGCTTGCGTTGCTCGGGGCTGATCATGGTGTTCTCAGCCCACCACGCGCGTGGCGGTGGCGTCCAGCTTGGGCGGGTTTTCGAAGGTGTGGAAGGGCGCGGGCGAAGGCACTTCCCATTCCAGCCCCTCGGCACCTTCCCACGGGCGCTGCGGCGCCTTCTCGCCCTTGCCGCGCATGGCGGGCAGCACGATGAACAGGAAGAAATACACCTGCGCGAAGCCGAAGAAGAACGCGCCGACCGAGGCGACCATGTTGAAGTCGGCAAACTGCATGGGGTAGTCGGCATAGCGGCGCGGCATGCCGGCCAGCCCCAGGAAGTGCATGGGGAAGAAAGTGACGTTGAACGAGATGATGGACCACCAGAAGTGGATCTGCCCGCGCGTTTCGTTGTACATCACGCCCGTCCACTTGGGTGCCCAGTAGTAGTAGCCCGCGAACAGTGCGAACAGCGAACCGGCCACCAGCACGTAGTGGAAGTGGGCAACGATGTAGTAGGTGTCCTGGATCTGCGTGTCGATGGGTGCCACGGCCGGGATGAGGCCGGTGAAGCCGCCGATGGTGAACACGAAGATGAAGCCGACCGAGAACAGCATGGGCGTCTCGAAGGTCATGGAGCCGCGCCACATGGTGGCGATCCAGTTGAAGATCTTCACCGCCGTGGGCACGGCGATCAGCATGGTGGCGTACATGAAGAAGAGCTGGCCCGTGACCGGCATGCCGGTGGTGAACATGTGGTGCGCCCACACGATGAAGCTGAGGATGGCGATGGCCGCCACCGCATACACCATCGACGCATAGCCGAAGAGCTTCTTGCGCGCAAAGGCCGGCACCACCTGGCTGACGATGCCGAAGGCGGGCAGGATCATGATGTAGACCTCGGGGTGGCCGAAGAACCAGAAGATGTGCTGGTACATCACCGGGTCGCCGCCGCCTGCGGGGTTGAAGAAGCTGGTGCCGAAGTGGCGGTCGGTCAGCGTCATGGTGATGGCACCGGCCAGCACGGGCATGACGGCGATCAGCAGGTAGGCGGTGATGAGCCAGGTCCAGCAGAACATGGGCATCTTCATCAGCGTCATGCCGGGCGCGCGCATGTTCAGGATGGTGACGATGATGTTGATCGCGCCCATGATGGAGCTGGCACCCATGATGTGCATGGCGAAGATGGCCATGTCCATGCTGGGGCCCATCTGCAGGGTGAGCGGCGCATACAGCGTCCAGCCCGCGGCAGGCGCGCCGCCGGGCATGAGGAAGGAGCCCACCAGCATCAGACCGGCCGGAATCAGCAACCAGAAACTGAAGTTGTTCATGCGCGCGAAGGCCATGTCGGATGCGCCGATTTGCAGCGGAATCATCCAGTTGGCGAAGCCCACGAAGGCCGGCATGATGGCCCCGAACACCATGATGAGGCCGTGCATGGTGGTGAGCTGGTTGAACAGCTCGGGGTTGACCAGTTGCAGCCCGGGCTGGAACAGCTCGGCGCGGATCAGCAGCGCCAGCACCCCGCCCACCATGAGCATGGCGAACGAGAACAGCATGTACAGCGTGCCGATGTCCTTGTGGTTGGTGGCGTAGACCCAGCGCCGCCAACCGGTGGGTGCATGGTAATGGTGGTCGTCGTGGTGGTCGTGGGAGTGACCAGCATGCGGCTGGGGCAAAACGGCGCTCATTCGGATGTTTCTCCGTGTCGATACTCGGTGGCGTGAACCGTGGGGGATAAGGCTGGGTGTATGTGCGCGATCAGCCCGGGAACTTGCCCGCGCGCGCCTCGGTGAATGCAGCAGGCTGAATCAGCCGCCCCGTCTGGTTGCTCCACTGGTTCTTGGTGTACGTGGCCACGGCGGCCAGCTCCACGTCGCTCAACTGTTTCCAGGCTGGCATGGCGCCATTGGCCCGGCCTTCCAGCAGCACATGCATTTGCTCGGCCAAGGGGCCCAGCACCACGGCGCTGCCGTCCAGCGGCTTGATGGGGCCGGCACCCTTGCCACTGGGCTGGTGGCAGGCGGCGCAGTTGGCGGCGTAGACCTTTTCGCCACGGGCCACCAGCTCGGCCAGCGTCCAGGTCTTGGCGGGGTCGTCGGCCAGGGCGGCCAGGCGCTTTTGCTCGTCGGCGACCCAGGCACTGTAGTCGGTGTGGGAAAGCACCTTCACGTGGATGGGCATGTAGGCGTGTTCCTTGCCGCACAGCTCGGCGCACTGGCCGTAGAAGTCACCCGTCTGCTGGGCGCGGAACCAGGTGTCGCGCACGAAACCGGGGATGGCGTCCTGCTTGACGCCGAAGGACGGCACCATCCAGCTGTGGATGACGTCGTTGGCGGTGGTGATGATGCGCACCTTCTTGTTCACGGGCACCACCAGCGGCCGGTCCACGCGCAGCAGGTAGTCGTCGCCCTCGGGCTTGCCGGCGTCCGACATGGCGCGCTGCGAGGCGTCGAGCGTGGAGAGAAAGCCGATGCCTTCGCCCTCGCCGTTGATGTAGTCGTAGCCCCACTTCCACTGGTAGCCGGTGACCTTGATGGTCAGGTCGGCGTTGGTGGTGTCTTTCTGCGCCACCACCACCTTGGTGGCGGGCAGCGCCATGAGGATGACGATGATGAAGGGCACGATGGTCCAGGCCACTTCCACGCTCACCGATTCATGGAAGGTGGCCGCCTTCGCGCCCTGCGACTTGCGGTGCTTGTAGATGGAATAGAACATCACCGAGAACACGGCGATGAAGACCGTCGTGCAGATGATGAGCATCATCCAGTGCAGCCAGTGCTGCGCCTCGGCGATCTGCGTGACCGGCGGGTGCAGGTTGAGCTGGCGCACGGCGGGGCCGCCCGGCAGGTCGTTCACCTGTGCCATGGCGCTGCCGACCAGCGCGGCCAAGCCGATCGCGGCGTGCCGCGCACGGCTGGCCCATGTCGATGCGATGTGATTGTTCATTGTCGTGCCCACGTTCCCCATAACCTCCACCACGATCTCCGCCGCAGGCAACGACGCCTCGGACAAAAGAATGAAGTTTAACCAGCAATCCGCCTGTTTAACACAGATCAAACAGGCGGGAAATTCCCTATGCTTTTTTTCAACGAACTGCGCATGTCCTGCAAGGGCATGGCCGTTTCGCTCGCCACGGCGTGGCGCGCCGCAGGCTTGAGCGCGTGACCATAGATCAACTCGAAGCTCAAGGGCAGCGCGGGCTTGCCCGTCTGCGCGCCGGCCGCCGGCCGCAGGCCATCGTCCATGGCCTGCAACAAACGCTCGCGCCAGGCGGGCGTGCGCAGCCCGGCAAAACGTTCGCCGTGCAGGTTGCGGCCCAGCCCGCGCAGCTCGGTGAGCAGGCGCTCGGGCGTCTCGAAGGTGAGGGTCACGGTTTCCATGTCCATCACCGGCTCGGCAAAGCCGGCAGCGATGAGCTGGTCGCCCCAGTCGTGCATGTCGGTGAAGGCCTGCGCGGGCGGCGGCCAGCCCAGGCGGGCATAAAGCGCGCGCAGCTCCTTGAGCGTGTCCGGCCCCAGGCAGGAGAACATGACGAAGCCGTCCACCGCCAGCGCGTGGTGCCACGCGGCCAGCAGCGCCCCGGGGTCGGCCACCTGGTGGGCCAGCATGTTGGCCCAGACCAGTTGCACGCTGCCCTCGGGCGGCGCGGCCACCACTGGGTCGTCCTGGCGCCGCAGGCGAAAGCGCTGCCACCACTTGCCCGCGTCCTTGGCCTCCTGCGTGCCAGGCGCCAGCGCCGACACGCGCACGCATGACGCACCCGGGTAGTGCGCAGCCACCTGCGCATGGCCTTGCTGGCCGCCGTTGTCAGGCTCCCAGTCGGCCCAGCGCTGCACGGGCAGACGGATCACCTCCAGCCGCTCGGCCATGCGGCGGGCCACCTCGTCGTGCAGCCAGGGCGAAGCCGGCGCGGGCTGACGCAAGGCCCAGCGGCGCGCGGCAACGGGGTCGATGGAAGGTGGCAGGGCGGGGGCAGGCACGGGCGACAAAAAAACCGATTCACAGGCACCAGGGCCCGGATGGGGCGGCAGTATATTGAGTTGCACCCCGCCCTGCCGACGGGTTCTTGCCGATTTGCTTGCACGCGCCACCCCATGCTCACCCGCCTGCTGTCCGCCCTGCCCAGCCAGTGCATGGTGTGCCACGCCTGGCCGGCGCGCCCGGTGTGCATGGCTTGCGCGGCACGCTTCGCACGCCCCCTGCATCGCTGCGGCACCTGCGCGCTGCCTGTGCCGGACGGGGTGGCGCGCTGCGGCGCGTGCGTGCGGCAAGCACCGCCGCTGCACGCGTGCCTGGCCGCCGTGGCCTACGCGTGGCCGTGGGCGCAAGCCATTCAGCGCTTCAAGTTTGCGCAGGCACCGGGTCTGGCCGCACCACTGGCTCGCCTGATGGCCGACGCGCCCGGCATGGCGCAGGCGCTGGCGGACGCCGACTGGCTGCTGCCCCTGCCCCTGTCTACCCAGCGCCTGGCCGAGCGCGGCTACAACCCGGCGCACCTGCTGGCCCGGCAGTTGCTGAAGGCCCTGCCCGCCACGCAGGCGCGCCTGCGTGCCGACATGCTGCTGCGCACGCGCCACAGCCCGCCGCAAAGCGAGCTGCCGCGCGCGCAGCGGCTGAAGAACGTGCGTGGCGCTTTCAGCGTGCCTGCCGCGCAAGCGCCCGCGCTGCACGAGCGCCATGTGCTGCTGCTGGACGACGTGATGACCACCGGTGCCAGCCTGCACGAAGCCGCGCGCACGCTTTTGACCGCTGGCGCGAAACAGGTGACGGCCCTGGTGCTGGCGCGCACGGAAGACGCCAGCGCATGAAGCCCGCATGGACACATGCATGGGCACAATGCGCGCCATGTTTCACATCGTCCTGGTCGAGCCTGAAATCCCGCCCAACACCGGCAACGTGATTCGCCTGGCCGCCAACACCGGCTGCACGCTGCACCTGATCGAGCCGCTGGGCTTTTCCATGGACGACCGGCTGCTGCGCCGCGCGGGGCTGGATTACCACGAATACGCCGATCTGCGCCGGCACGCGGGCTGGGCGGCGTTTCAGGCCGCGTGCAGGCCGGACGCGGCGCGGCTGTTTGCCCTCACCACGCGCGGCACGCGCACGGTGCATGAAGCGGCGTTTTCCCCCGGCGACTGGCTGGTCTTCGGGGCCGAAACGCGCGGCCTGCCCGATGCGGTGCGCGCCGCCGTGCCCCCCGCGCAACAGCTGCGCCTGCCCATGCGCGCGGGCCAGCGCAGCCTGAACCTCTCCAACGCCGTGGCGGTGGCGGTGTTCGAGGCCTGGCGGCAAAACGGCTTTGGCTGAGCACGCGCGTGCGGCCTCTGCGCCACAGCCCATGTGCGCTTGTGCGCATGCCACGACCTCTTGGCGCGCTTGCGTCATCGCGCAAATGTCGCACCTGTACAGACAGCCGTTAGACTTCCAGCAGTTCTCGCCAACGCCATGATCCAAGCCCTGAAGCCCCTGTCCGACGCCGTACGCTCGCTGCACAAACGCATGACGGGTGCACGCGCGGCCACGGTGGCGGAGCTGGCGCAGATCCGCACGGCCATGCTGGAGCACATGCTCGACTGCGACATCAAGACCGTGCGCCGCGTGCGCCTGCAAATGGAAAGCGCGACCACGGCACTGCAGCTGTGGATGCTGCGCAGCGAGGTCTACCAGGCCGTGTCAGAGCAATTCGGCCAACACGAAGCCGCCCAGCGCGTGGCCCGCCTGGGCCCGCTGTTCCGCGGCCTGGTGCCACAACGGAAGCTGCGCCAGAATAAATAAAAAGATAGCTTCTTGCGTACGTTATAAAACAATTTAACAGCACTTTGAGTTTGAAGTTGTTTTATAACATGCGCAAGCAGCTACTATTTTTAAACATCCGGCACGCCCACGAAACAAGCCAATGCCAGCGCCGGTCAGGCGCTCGACAGGCGCGGGCCTTTACTGCCGCAGCACGTCCGCGCCCTTGGGCGGGGTGAACTGGAAGTGGCTGGCGGGCAGGGCCGGGTTGGTTTCAAAGCCGGTGAAGCTGAGCACCGAGCGCTGGCCAAAGCTGTCCAGAATGTCGAGCGTGGCCAGCTCGGGGCCCTGGGGGCCGGGGCGAAAGCCGACGCGCACGCTTTGCAGTTGGCCGTCGGTGGCCTTGGGCACGGCCTTGACCCATTCCTGCCCGTCGCTGGCGGGCTCTTCGCTGAGGGTGAAGTCGCGCGACAGCGCCTGCACATCGGGCGCGGCGGCCACGATGGCAGCGGGGGTCTGGCCCAGCACCTGCTCTTGCGCGCGAGCGGTGACCTGGTTCAGATCGACGTCGTACAGCCACAGCGTCTTGCCGTCGGCCACGATGGTTTGCTCGAACGGCCTGGTGTAGACAAAGCGGAATTGCCCGGGCCGCTGAAACGCGAAGCTGCCCGTTTGCGTGCGCGTACGCGCGGGCTGGCCCTGCTGGCCGGGCGAGGTGACGACCTGGGTGAAGGCGGCCTGGCCCGAGCGTGTTTGCTTGACGAACTGCGACAGGCTTTGCAGCCCACTGGCCCAGGCGGGGGCGGCGAGCGCGAACAAGCTGGCGGCCAGCACGGGGGCGCGCAGCCAGCGCGAGAGGCGGGGTGTGAATGTGTTCATGGGCATCAGATCGGGCCTGGGGCGACTGGTTCGCACCCGCGTGTCAAGAACGGTAAAGCTGGAAGGCGGCATGACGCAAGCTGCGCGCCATAACGAATGACGAGGGCGCTGTGCAGCCTCATTCAGCCAGTGCCCCGAAAGCAAGCGACTTGAAGAAATGCGTCATTCCCGCGCAGGCGGGAATCCAGCGCTGGCGAAGGTGCTGCGGCTGGATTCCCGCCTGCGCGGGAATGACGACGCAAGCGAGGGCGCTCAAGTTGATAACTGGCGAGTCAATAGTCATTCGTCATGCCCTGCGACTGGCCCACCAGCACCCTGAAGCGAACACGGCCCATCAGTCATCGCCCCGCGCAGGCACGAGGATGTCGCGCTGGCCGCGCTCGTTCATGGCGCCGACGAGGCCGGCTTTTTCCATGTCTTCCACCAGGCGCGCGGCGCGGTTGTAGCCGATCTTCAGGTGGCGCTGCACCAGCGAGATGCTGGCCTTGCGGTTCTTGAGCACCACTTCCACGGCCTGGTCGTACATGGGGTCTTTCTCGCCGCCGCTGTCGTCGTCGCCGCCCAGCGGGCCGTCGTCGCCATCGACGGTGCCGCCTTCGAGCACGCCTTCGATGTAGTTGGGCTCGCCCTGGGACTTGAGGTATTCGACCACGCGGTGCACCTCCTCGTCGCTGACGAAGGCGCCGTGCACGCGCTGCGGATAGCCGGTGCCACTGGGCATGTAGAGCATGTCGCCCATGCCCAGCAGCGCTTCGGCGCCCATCTGGTCGAGGATGGTGCGGCTGTCGATCTTGCTGGAGACCTGAAACGCGATGCGCGTGGGAATGTTGGCCTTGATGAGGCCGGTGATCACGTCCACGCTGGGGCGCTGCGTGGCCAGGATGAGGTGGATGCCGGCCGCCCGCGCCTTCTGCGCCAGGCGGGCGATGAGCTCCTCGATCTTCTTGCCCACCACCATCATCAGGTCGGCCAGCTCGTCGATCACCACCACGATGTAGGGCAGGCGGTCGAGCGGCTCGGGGTCGTCGGGCGTGAGGCTGAAGGGGTTGTAGATGAATTCGCCGCGCGCCTTGGCCTCGTCGATTTTCTGGTTGAAGCCGGCCAGATTGCGCACGCCTGCCTTGCTCATCAGCTTGTAGCGCCGCTCCATCTCGGCCACGCACCAGTTCAGGCCGTTGGCGGCCTGCTTCATGTCGGTGACCACGGGGCACAGCAGGTGCGGAATGCCTTCATAGACCGACATCTCCAGCATCTTGGGGTCGATCATCAAGAGGCGCACGTCTTTCGGCTCGGCCTTGTACAGCAGCGACAGAATCATCGCGTTAATGCCCACCGACTTGCCCGAGCCGGTGGTGCCCGCCACCATCGCGTGCGGCATCTTGGCCAGATCGGCCACCACCGGCTTGCCGACGATGTCCTTGCCAAGACCCACGGTGAGCAGGCTTTTGGCGTCGTTGTAGACCTGCGAGCCAAGAATCTCCGACAGCTTGATCATCTGCCGCTTGGCGTTGGGCAGCTCCAGCGCCATGAAGTTCTTGCCGGGAATGGTCTCGATCACGCGGATGGACACCAGGCTCAGGCTGCGCGCCAGATCCTTGGCCAGGTTCACCACCTGCGAGCCTTTCACGCCGGTGGCCGGTTCGATCTCGTAGCGCGTGATGACGGGGCCGGGCGCGGCGGCCACCACGTGCACCTGCACGCCGAAGTCTTTGAGCTTTTTCTCGATCAGGCGGCTGGTCATCTCCAGCGTGTCGGGGGCCACGCTGTCCTGGTGCGCGGGCGCGCCGTCGAGCAGATCGACCTGCGGCAGCGGGCTGTCGGGCAGCTCGGTGAAGAGGGGTTTCTGCTTTTCCTTGGCCACGCGCTCGCTCTTGGGCACCTGCACCAGGGCGGGCTCGATCAGCACCGGCTCGTGCGGGTGTTCCAGCGTCACCTCGCGCTCGTGGTGCACCACCTCTTCGCGCTCGCGCGCGGCCTGCTTGCCCAGCGCCACATCCTGCGCGATGGCGCGGCGCTCGCGGCGCGACTCGACCAGCGCATACAGCGCCGCGCCAATGCGCTCAGCCAGGTGGCTCCATGAAAAGCCGAATACCAGCGCCGCGCCCAGCACGGCGGCAGCCAGCCCCAGCAGGGCCGAGCCGGTAAAGCCCAGCCACTTGACCGCCAGCGGCCCGCCCAACGTGCCCAGCACACCGCCAGCGGCGCCGGGCAGGGCCGCGTCCCAGCGGTAAAGCCGCGTCCACTCCAGCCCCGTGCTGGCCGCCAGCAGCAGCGCCAGCCCCAGCCAGAACGCCCAGCGGCTAGCCACAAAACGCGCCCACAGGCCGTGCGGCGCACCCGCCTCGCGCGCACCGCCGCCCAGCCAGTCCGTCAGCCCGGCCAGCCAGGCCCGCACCCCTGCGGCCACGCACCACCAGGCGGAATAACCCAGCAGCACATAGGCCAGATCGGCCATCCACGCGCCCAGCTTGCCGGCCCAGTTGTGCCCCGGCGAGCCATCGCCCGAGGTGGACCAGGCCGCGTCCTGCGGCGAATAGCTGGCCAGCGCCATGACGGCGAAGATGATCAGCGCCAGCCCGATCACCAACACCAGCTCCTGCGCAAAGCGGCCCAGCCACGAGCGCGGCAAGGCCGCGCCCGCGTCAGCATTGAAGGTATTGAGTGGGTAAGACATGGATAAAAAAACAGCGGCGCGAGCTTACCGCATGCGGCGTTCGCAAAGACCGGGTTGACCACCCGGCAGACAGCGCAACTACCCCAGCCCGCGCCACTGCATGAGCAGCAGCACCGCCGCCACGCCCAGCGCGAAGCACACGCCGCCAAAGAGCACACGCGCCAGCAGGCGCTGGGTGCGCTGCTGCGCCCTGGCCAGCACTTGCAGCTCGTGGCGCAGGTCGTTCAGCGGGCGCTGCTGCAGGTAGCCGTGCAGCAGGCGCGGCATGTCGGGCAGCATGCGGGCGTAGTAAGGGGCCTGCTCTTTCAGCTCGCGCCAGAAGCGCCGCGGGCCCACTTGCTCCAGCATCCAGCGCTCCAGAAAAGGCTTGGCGGTGTGCCAGAGGTCGAGCTCGGGGTCGAGCTGGCGGCCCAGGCCTTCGACGTTGAGCAGCGTTTTTTGCAGCAGCACGAGCTGCGGCTGTATCTCGACATGAAAGCGGCGCGATATCTGGAACAGCCGCATGAGCACCATGCCCAGCGATATTTCCTTCAGGGGCCGGTCGAAATACGGCTCGCACACGCTGCGGATGCCGGCCTCCAGCTCGTCGATGCGGGTGTCCGGCGGCACCCAGCCGCTTTCGACGTGCAGCTCGGCCACGCGCTTGTAGTCGCGGCGGAAGAAGGCCACGAAGTTCTGCGCCAGGTACTCCTTGTCGACCTGCGTGAGCGTACCGACGATGCCGAAGTCGAGCGAGATGTAGCGCCCGAAGGTGGCCGGCACCACGCTGACCATGATGTTGCCGGGGTGCATGTCGGCGTGGAAAAAGCCGTCGCGAAACACCTGGGTGAAGAAGATGGTGACGCCGTCGCGCGCCAGCTTCGGGATGTCCACGCCCGCTTCGCGCAAGCGCTCGACCTGGTTGACGGGGATGCCGTGCATGCGCTCCATCACCATCACCTCGGGGCGGATCAGGTCCCAGAGCATCTCGGGAATCATCACCAGATCCAGCCCCGCCATGTTGCGCCGCAGCTGCGCGGCGCTGGCCGCCTCGCGCATCAGATCCAGCTCGTCGTGCAGGTATTTGTCGAACTCGGCCACCACCTCGCGGGGCTTGAGGCGCTTGCCGTCGGCCGACAGGCGCTCGATCCAGTGCGCCATCATGCGGATCAGGTCCAGGTCCTGGTCGATCACCTTCAGCATGCCGGGGCGCAGCACCTTCACCGCCACCTCGCGCTCGCGGCCCTGCGCGTCCTGCAAGGTGGCGAAGTGCACCTGCGCAATCGACGCGCTGGCCACCGGCGTGCGGTCGAAGTGCACGAACAGCTCGGCCAGCGGCTTCTTGAAGGCGCGCTCGATGATGGCCACCGCCTCGTCGCCCGGAAAGGGGGCCACGCGGTCTTGCAGCAGCGCCAGCTCGTCGGCGATGTCGGGCGGCAGCAAGTCGCGTCGGGTGGAAAGCACCTGGCCGAACTTCACGAAGATCGGCCCCAGCCTTTGCAGCGCCTCGCGCAGACGCTGCCCGCGCGGGGCCGACAAATCGCGCCCGATGGACGCGATGCGCGCCAGCAGCCGCAGCCAGGGCCGCTGAAAGCTGCTCAGCACCAGCTCGTCAAGGCCGTAGCGCAAAGCCACCCACGCGATGTAGGCAGCGCGCAGAAAGCGGGTCATGAATCAGCCTTGCCCTGCCCCGGCAGCGCGCCCACGAACTTGCGCAGCGCATCGGCCACGCCGCGCGCCATGCCCGCCAGCGTGTGGGCTGGCGCATCGCCGATCAGGCGGGCCAGGTCTTCCTCGGCGTCCCAGCGCACGTGATCGACCAGCCAGTTCACCTCGGCGGCCAGCTGCACGTCGCCCTCGATGCGCACGCCGGGCTTGTCGCCCTTGAAGGCGCTCCTGGCCAGATCGAGCGGCGAATCGTCCGTGACGGTCAGCAGCAAATCGGGCTTGGCCGCAGGCGCAAGCTCGCACAGCCCGGCGGGCGTGGCGGCCAACTGCATCGCCAAGCCGCGCCACTGCACGCGCACCACGCTGCCCTTCTGGCGCGCCAGCCGCGCCTGCGCCTCGGGCTCCTGCATCAGCACGTGGTTGATGAACAGCACCAGCCGGTGCTGCGCCTCATCCACCAGCCAGGCGGGAGGCTTGAGGCCGGTGGTCAGCTTGCCGAGGGCGTCGGCAGCCCAGGAAAAGGGAGGGGGGGTGGTCATGGGGCTGATTATTCATGACAAACAGGCGGGCGCGACCGCGTTGCTGAGTTTCCGTCTGAATTGGGGTCAGATCACTATTTTCACCATTTGGAAAACAACAGTTGTTCACCTGTTTGATTCAGCGGGCATGCGCAGATGATGAGATGATTCAGCATCAAAGCATCACTTCGATTAGGAGTACACCATGCGCACGACACTGGATATAGACGTTGCCGTGCTCGACGCCACCAAGGAGCTGGCGCGCGCACGGGGATTGACGGCGGGAGAGATGGTGTCGCAGCTGCTGCGGCAGGCACTGCTGCAAGGCACCGCCGAGGGCGCAGCGCCGGGTGGCCTGCGCAACGGCTTTGCCGTGCTGCCGCAAGCGCCCGAGCGCCGCGTGACGACGGATGAGCGGGTCAACCGCCTGCGCGACGAAGAAGGGGTGTGAACCGGTGCGCGCGCTGCTGGATGTGAATGTGCTGATCGCGCTGACGGACAGCCAGCACATTCACCACGAGACGGCGCACGCGTGGCTGCATGCGCATGGTGGCGAGGGCTGGGCGAGCTGTCCGCTGACCTTGAACGGCTGCATCCGCATACTGGCCCAGCCAGCCTACGGCCTGGGCTGGAGCACCGCGCAGGTAGCCCGCCTGCTGCGCACGACGCTGCAAAGCCCGCAGCATGAGTTCTGGCCGGACGACCTCAACCCGCTGGCAAGCGACACGCTGGATTTCGACCACCTGCTGGGCCAGCGCCAGATGACCGATGCCTATCTGCTGGCGCTGGCGGTGCGCCATGGCGGGCGGCTGGTGACGCTGGATGCGCGGCTTGACCCGCGTACGGCCCGTGGGGCGCAACAACGGCATCTGGTGCGCCTGCTGGGTGCGGCGGACTGAGGCCGCTGCCGCCCCATGAAAAAAGCCACCCTTGATCGGGTGGCTTTTTTTTTTTGGCAGCCCCGCCGCGCGGGCGGGGCCTGGGGCACACAGGCTTTACTGCATGGCCTGAAGGCCCGCCACCAGCCAGCCACCACGCCCATCGCGGGGCTTGGTCATGTTCCACACTTCGCGGAAGGGGGTGGGGCCGGCGGAGGGGTCTTCGACCATGACGCCGCTGAATTCGACGCTGGCCATGTACACGTCGTCCAGCTCCTCGATGCCCAGCAGCTGGGCGTTGAGGGATTGGACTTCGGTGTGGTTGACCTGGCCGGGGGCGAGTCGCTCGCGCTCAGCCAGTTGCGACTGGATTTCGGCCAGCATGTCGTTGGTCATCATGGCGCGCAGGGCGGGGATGTCGGCGCGGTCCCAGGCCTGTTGCAGGGTGAGGAAGTTGCGCTTGGCCGCTTCGGTGAAGCCGGCGATGTCGAAATCGGCGGGCACGCCCCAGCTTTGCGAGCCGCTGAGGGCCGATGCGCCACCCACGGCCGAGCCGATGATGGAGCCGCCCTGCGGGCTGCCTGCGTCGAAGCGTGCGCCCTGCCCCTCCCAGGGGCGGGCAGAGGCGTCGTTGCCGACGTTGACGGGGTTGTATTGCCGGGGCGTGGCGGGGTTGGCGCTGCCTGCGCCTTGATAGGCCATGCCCTGGCCCTGCTGCATGCGCGAGCGGCGGATCATGCCGATGACGGCGAACACGGCCACGCCCAGCAACAGAAGGAGCAGGAAGTTGGCAAAGCCTGCGCCGAAGCCCAGGGCGTTGGCCAGCCAGGCCAGGCCCAGGCCAGCGGCGAGGCCGCCGAGCATGGCGCCCCAGGGTTTGCGGGCGGCAGCGGCAGCCCCTGCGCCAGCGGCACCAGCGCCTGCGGCTTGCTGGCCGGGTGCCTGCGGGGGCGTGGCCTGGCGCTGCTGCTGGGTGACGTTGCCCGATTGGCGGCCCATGGACTTGCCGCCGCCCATGCGGCGGGCTTCGGCGTCGAAGGTGAACACGCCCACGAGCACCACTGCAAGCAGCAGGGTGAACAGGCGCGATGCGATGTGCTTCAGGGTCATGTGGGTCAGTCCTCCAGGTTCGGGGTCGGTGGGGGGTGAAAAAAAGGATGCTGTCTCAGTTGGAGACGAAAGGCGCGATTGAAAGGCCCGGCCCGAGAGCCTAAGCGCATTTGATGCCGACGTGAAGGGCAACAACCCCGGCGCTGAGGTTGTGCCAGTCCACATGGCCGAAGCCGTTGGACTTCATCAGCGCCTTGAGTTCCGGCTGGCTGGGGTGCATGCGGATGGATTCGGCCAGGTAGCGGTAGCTGTCTTCGTCGCCGGCGACGAGTTTGCCCAGCTGCGGCAGCACCTTGAAGGAGTAGAGGTCGTAGGCTTTGCGCAGGGGCTTGGCCACTTGCGAAAATTCCAGCACGAGGAGTTTGCCGCCGGTTTTCAGCACGCGGGCCATTTCGCGCAGGGCGGCGTCCTTGTGGGTCATGTTGCGCAGGCCGAAGGCGACGCTGACGAGATCGAAGTGGCCGTCGGCAAAGGGCAGTTTTTCCGCGTCGCACACCACGGTGGGCAGGATGAGGCCGCCGTCGAGCAGGCGGTCGCGCCCGGTGCGCAGCATGGCTTCGTTGATGTCGGTGTGCACGACCTGGCCGGTGCGGCCCGCTTTGCGGGCAAAGGCGCGGGCCAGATCGCCCGTGCCGCCGGCGATGTCGAGCACGCGCTGGCCGGGCTGCACGTTGGCGACCATGACGGTGTAGGCCTTCCACGCGCGGTGCAGGCCGCCGGACATGAGGTCGTTCATCAGGTCGTAGCGGGTGGCGACGGAGTCGAACACGCCGCGCACGCGGCGCGCCTTGTCTTGTTCGTCAACCGATTCGTATCCGAAGTGGGTGCTGGCCATGGCGGGCATCCTAAATAAAAGAAAAAAAGCTCAGTGCGCGTGGCCGCAGCCACCGCCGCCCCTGGTGGGCATGGGCGTGTCGCGGCTGGTGCCCGCTTGGGCCAGGCGCTCTTCGTATTCGCGCCAGAGCGCGTCTTGCTGGCTGCCGAGCTGGTAGAGATAGTCCCAGGTGTAGATGCCGCTGTCGTGCCCGTCGGAGAAGGTGGGCTGCACGGCGTAGTGGCCGATGGGGGCGATGGCGGTGATGTCGATGTCGCGCTTGCCGGTTTGCAGCACTTCCTGGCCGGGGCCGTGGCCTTGCACTTCGGCTGAAGGGGAGTACACGCGCATGAGCTCGAACGGGAGGCGAAAGTGCTCGCCGCTGGCCCAGGCCAGCTCCAGCACGCGCGATTTGGCGTGCACGGTGAGGGTTTCGGGCGCGCAGCGGGGGGCGGGGGCGGTCATGGTGGTGGCAAGTCAAGGGCGCTGGGGACAGGGACCGATTGTGCCTGCCAGCAGGTATAGTGCCCCGGCCATGAATTCACCACAACTGCAACGCGCCGTCTTTCTGCTGCTGCTGACGATGGCCACGCTGGCTTTCTTCTGGGTGCTGTCGCCATTTTTTGGCGCGGTGTTCTGGGCCATCATCATGGCGCTGCTGTTTCAGTCGCTGTACCGCACCATCTTGCGACGCACCAAGGGCCGCAGCAACATGGCGGCGCTGCTGACGCTGACGGTGTGCGTGGTGATCGTGGTGCTGCCTGCGGTGGCGCTGACCAGCACGCTGGTGAACGAGGCGGCGGCGCTGGTGGACAGGGTGCGCGGGGGCGACGTGAATTTCGGCGCCTATGCGCAGCAGGTGATGGCGGCGCTGCCGCAGTGGCTGCGCGACTTGATGGCGCGCTTCGAGCTGGTGGATCTGCAAAGCGTGCTGAACCGCTTTTCGGACGGGCTGATCAAGACGGGGCAGTTGCTGACCACGCGAGCGCTGTCGATCGGGCAGAACGCGCTGATGTTCATCGTCAACCTGGTGATCATGCTGTATCTGCTGTTTTTCTTTCTGCGCGATGGCGACCAGATCACCCGCATGATTCGCGACACGGTGCCCATGTCCCGGGCGCAGACGCAGTACCTGATGGAGAAATTTGCCACGGTGGTGCGCGCCACGGTGAAGGGCAACGTGGTGATCGCCATCATCCAGGGCACGCTGGGCGGGCTGGCGTTCTGGGCGCTGGGCATTCACGGCGCGGTGCTGTGGGGCGTAGTGATGGCCATCCTGTCGCTGCTGCCGGCCGTGGGCGCAAGCCTGGTGTGGGGGCCGGTGGCCGTTTACCTGCTGGCCACGGGCTCGGTGTGGCAGGGCGTGGTGCTGGCCCTATGGGGCGGGGTGGTGATCGGCCTGTCGGACAACGCGCTGCGCCCGATTCTGGTGGGGCGCGACACCAAGCTGCCGGATTACGTGGTGCTGCTGACGACGATTGGCGGGCTGTCGCTGTTCGGCATCTCGGGCTTCGTCATCGGCCCGACCATCGCGGCGCTGTTCATTGCGTGCTGGGCGCTGTTCAAGCGCAGCCAGGCGACCGAGGAAGCAGGGTATTGAGAAATTATAGCTGCTCGCGCACGATATAAAACAATTTCATATGCTTTTATAAATGAAATTTCTTCATATCGTGCGCAAGCAGCTATTATTTTGAAAGCATCCGCATCGCGTCTTCCAGCCCCTTGAGCGTGAGCGGAAACATGCGCTGGCCCATCAGCTGCTGGATGATGGCGATGCTCTGGCGGTATTGCCACACGCCCTGCGGCTCGGGGTTGATCCAGGCGAACTTGGGGAAGGCGTGCGTCAGGCGTTGCAGCCATTCGGCACCGGGCTCTTCGTTGTTGTATTCCACGCTGCCGCCGGGTTGCAGGATTTCATACGGGCTCATCGTCGCGTCGCCCACGAAGATGAGCTTGTAGTCCTTGTTGTACTTGCGGATGACGTCCCAGGTGGCGTGCTTTTCGGCGAAGCGGCGGCGGTTGTTCTTCCACATGAAGTCGTAGACGCAGTTGTGGAAGTAATAGAACTCCAGGTGCTTCATCTCGGCCTTGACGGCTGAAAACAGCTCTTCCACGCGGGCGATGTGCTCGTCCATGGTGCCGCCCACGTCCATCAGCAGCAGCACCTTCACCGCGTTGTGGCGCTCGGGCACCATCTTGATGTCGAGCCAGCCGGCGTTGGCGGCGGTGCTTTTGATGGTGTCTGGCAAGTCCAGCTCCAGCTCGTTGCCGGTGCGCGCGAACTTGCGCAGGCGGCGCAGGGCGACCTTGATGTTGCGCGTGCCCAGCTCCTGGCTGTCGTCGTAGTCGCGGTAGGCGCGCTGGTCCCACACTTTCACGGCGCTTTTGTTTTGCCCTTTGCCGCCAATGCGGATGCCCTGCGGGTTGTAGCCGCCGTGGCCAAAGGGGCTGGTGCCGCCGGTGCCGATCCACTTGCTGCCGCCTTCGTGGCGCTCTTTCTGTTCTTCCAGGCGCTTTTTGAGTGTCTCCATCAGCTCGTCCCAGCCCATCTTCTCGATGGCGGCCTTCTGCTCGGGCGTCAGCTCTTTTTCAAGCAGCTTGCGCAGCCAGTCGGCTGGGATTTCCTTGCGAAAGTCGGCCACCATCTCCACGCCCTTGAAATAGGCGGCAAAGGCGCGGTCGAACTTGTCGAAGTGCTTTTCGTCCTTCACCAGCGCGGTGCGGGCCAGGTAATAGAAGTCGTCGATCGAGCAGGCGTCGGGCTGCGCCGGCCCCACCACGTTGGCTTGCAGGGCTTCGAGCAGGGTCAGGAATTCCTTGACCGAAACCGGCAGCTTGGCGGCGCGCAAGGTGTAGAAAAAGTCGATCAGCATGGTGTGTCGGCAGACGAAGCCAGTGTCTGCCGATTATGTGGCGCGCCCCCGTGCCAGCGCGGTCGCCAAGCGGACGGCGGCTTGGCTGCGTGCCCGTGCGGGCAGCGGCAGCAGGCCAAGCCCCCTGCCTGAAGGATGACAAAAGACGGTTTGCGTGAGAACTTTAGGGCTCAACACCGAAGCCCTCTCGTTAGAATTCCCGCACCATGGCCGCCCAGTCCCGTCCCCAGCCTTACGCACGCAGCGCGCCTGCGGGGGCGCTGGTGTACGCCAAAACCGAAGCCGGCCGGGCCATGCTGGCTTCGCCGCGCGCCAGCGTGGCCGTGCGCGAGCGGCAGATTCTGCTGCTGTGCACGGGCGAGCGCGATGCCGATGCCCTGGGGCAGGTGTTTGGCCCCGGCATCGGGCACGAGCTGCAGCAGCTGGTGGCCCAAGGCCTGGTGGAGGCCCGCCCGCGCGAGCCTTTGCCCATGTTTACCCCCACCTTGCCGCCGGAGCCATCCACCGCGTTCTCGCTCACGCTGCCGCCGCTGGGGCTGGCCGCGTATTCGGCCAACCAGTCGGGCTTTCTGCCTGCATCGGTGCGCAGCGCGCATGCCGAGGTGGTGTGCCTGCTGGCAGAGATGGGCGGAGACGACGCCACGCAGTGGCTGCAGTCGCACCTGGACGCCGAGTGCGAGGACGACGTGCTGGCCATGGCCGCCCGCGCGATTGGCCTGGCCGAGCAAGCCTGGGGGCAGGCGCGTGCCATCGACCGCGCCAGCCGCATCGCCCAGCTGCTGCCCCGCCCGGCCATCGCCCGCCTGCTGGACGCGCTGATCGACCACGCCAGCGGCGCGCTGGTGGCCGACGCCTATGCGCTGTGGCTGTCCGATTCGGCCTTTGGGCACGAAGGGCCAGAGCCAAGCGCCGCTTGAGTTGGCCCTTCTCGCTGAAGGATAAAAAAGGAGCTGCTTGCGTAGGTCATAAAGCAATTTCAGATAGGTTTTCATCTGAAATCCTTTAATAACGTACGCAAGCAGCTCCTTTTTTATTCACCCTGACCGCCAGCGCGGCGCGCCAGCAGATACAGCAGCTGCGCCTTGGCCTCGGGCCATTCGCCTGCCAGCATCGAGTACATCACCGTGTCGCGCACGGTGCCGTCGCGCCGCAAGGCGTGGTGGCGGATGACGCCGTCTTTCTTCGCGCCCAGCCGTTCGATGGCCTTTTGCGAGGCGAAGTTGAAGTTGTCGGTGCGCCAGCCGACCACGGCGCAGCCCAGGCGGTCGAAAGCGTGGCCCATCATCAGCAGCTTGGTGGCGGTGTTGACGTGGCTGCGCTGCACGCTGGCGGCGTACCACGTGTAGCCGATTTCCACGCGCTTCAATGCCGGCACGATGTCATGAAAGCTGGTGCTGCCCAGCACGCGGCCCGTGGCGTCGTCCAGCACCGCAAAGGCCAGGCGATGGCCTTCGGCGCGCATGTGCAAGGCGGTTTCGATGTAGGCGCGCGTTTCGTCGGGTGCAGGCACGCTGGTGATGCGCAGCTGCCACAGCTCGCCATCGGCAACGGCTTCGCGCAGACCGGCTTCATGCGCAAACCCCAGCGGCTCGATGCGCACGCCGCGCTCGCGCAGCATCTGGGGGCGAATGAACTCGTCGGCAGCGGGCATGGGGTTTGAAAAAAAGAAAATGAAAACCGGACGCAGAGAACGCAAAGGATTCGCAGAGGACGCAAAAAAGAAAACCAAATTTTTTTGGCTGTTTCTTTTGCGTCCTCTGCGTAATCTTTGCGTCCTCTGCGTCCGGCTGTTCAGTAAGTCCTCAGCGGTTGCGCTGGTTCATGAACACGAGTTTCTCGAACAGCGTCACGTCCTGCTCGTTTTTCAAGAGCGCGCCCACCAGCGGCGGCACGCTGACTTTGTTGTCGGCGCTTTGCAGCGCTTCGAGCGGAATGTCTTCGGCCACCAGCAGTTTCAGCCAGTCCAGCAGCTCGGATGTAGACGGCTTTTTCTTCAGCCCCGGCAGGCCGCGCACGTCGAAGAAGACCTTCATGGCCGCGGCCAGCAGCTCTTTCTTGAGGTTGGGAAAGTGCACATCGACGATCTGCCGCATCGTCTCGGCTTCGGGGAACTTGATGTAGTGGAAGAAGCAGCGGCGCAGGAAGGCGTCGGGCAGTTCCTTCTCGTTGTTCGAGGTGATGAACACCACGGGGCGGTGCTTGGCCTTGATCGTCTCGCGCGTTTCGTAGCAGTGGAACTCCATGCGGTCCAGCTCGCGCAGCAGGTCGTTGGGAAACTCGATGTCGGCCTTGTCGATCTCGTCGATCAAGAGCGCCACCGGCTCGTCGGCGGTGAAGGCCTGCCACAACACGCCCTTGACGATGTAGTTGTGGATGTCTTTCACCTTGTCGTCGCCCAGCTGGCTGTCGCGCAGGCGGCTCACGGCGTCGTATTCGTACAGGCCCTGCTGCGCCTTAGTGGTGCTTTTGATGTGCCACTGCAACAGCGGCAGGCCCAGTGCCTGGGCCACTTCCTCGGCCAGCATGGTCTTGCCGGTGCCCGGCTCGCCCTTGACCAGCAGCGGGCGCTTGAGCGTGATGGAGGCGTTGACGGCCAGCATCAAATCCTGCGTGGCGACGTAGTTTTCAGAACCTTGGAATTTCATGGAACACGGACAATGGCAACGTTGGCAAGGGAAATCACGATTCAGGCGAGTGGCGAAGCATGCTACAAAGCCGCCTTTGACCGACCCGAACCCCTGAACTCAACCACTTCCGGATTGTGCGCGCAATATGACTCTTCGCCTGTCTCCCACGTTCGCCGCCATCGCAGCAGCCACCGCCACCGTCATCGCGCTCACTGCCCTGCCCGTGCGCGCGCAGGCCCAGGCCGTCACCGGTGATGTGGCCGCGGGTGCCACCAAGGTGGCCATGTGCATCGGCTGCCACGGCATCCAGGGCTACCAGTCCAGCTTTCCCGAGGTGTACCGCGTGCCCATGATCTCGGGGCAAAGCGCGGCCTACATCGCCGCCGTGCTGCACAGCTACCAGAAAGGCGACCGCAAGCACCCCAGCATGCGCGCCATTGCGGGCAGCATGGACGACCAGGACATCGCCGACGTGGCCGCCTTCTACCAGCAGCAAGGCCAGCCCGAAGGCGCTGCCGCACCCGAGCTGCCCGCTGCGCGCGAGCCCAGCGCCCAGGTGGCCCAGCTGCTGCAAAAAGGCGCGTGCGTGTCGTGCCACGGGGCCAACTTCTCGACCCCCATCGACCCGAGCTACCCCAAGATCGCGGGCCAGCACGCCGACTATCTCTACGTCGCCATGCGCGCCTACCGCGACAACACGCACGCCACCTGGGGCCGCGGCAACCCGGTGATGGCAGGCATGGTCAAGCAGTTTTCCAACGCGGAGCTGAAGGCCATGGCGCAGTACATCGGCTCGCTGCCGGGCGGGCTGCGCACCGTGCCGCAAAGCCGCTTCCGCTGAAGCGCACGCACGCGGGCTGCCTTGCAGCGCCGCAGCGCTTTCTTCAGCCACCCCCATCCCGCAGGCGCCCGTGCGTCAGAACCGGTGGGTGTAGTGCAGCAGCACGAAGTTGATGCCGGGATTGGGCTTCTTGATGCCCGCGTTGGACAGGTGCTGGTAGCGCACGCCCAGGCTGGAGCGCCCGCCCTGCCCCCAGCGCATGCCCACACCCAGCATGTCGGCGAAATGGTAGGCCGTGCCCATCGAGTGCGAAGGCGACAGGCGTGTGCGCGACAGCAGGCGCACACCGATGGAGGCTTCCGCGTACAGCCAGTGTGGGCCGCCGCCCACGGGCCGCTCCAGCCGCAGCACGGGTGAGTAGCCCACTTCCACCAGGTTGTGCGCCTGCGGCACGCGCCAACCAGCCAGGTGCAGCTCGTGGCGCAGCACCAGGCGCCAGGCCTGGCCCTGCCACAGCGGCGCGGCCTGCGTCAGGCCGGCGGACAGGCCCAGCTTCTTGACGTCGGCGCGCGAGGCCGTGCCAGCTTCCAGCGTCCAGTCCCAGCCTGCTGGTGCCACTTCGCCCGCGCTGACCCAGGTGGGCAGCGCGGGCGAGGCCAGCAGGCCCGTCAACACGGTGGCGCGCAGAAACCGGCACATGGCGAAAGTGGGGGAAAAACGCTTGGGCATGTGGGCAAACTCGGTGCTGAAAAAGCCGCGCAGTCTATGCATCAGGCCCGTCAGAAGCTGCCACTTACTGGACATGTGGGCATGTGCGCGCTGCACCGCCGCCACACTTCTTGACTTTTGAAAATATAGCTGCTTGCGCATGTTCTGCAACGACTTCAAATAAAAATGTTAATGAAATCATTATAAAACATGCGCAAGCAGCTACTTTTTATATCACCTCATTCGTACACCACCAGCGCACGCCCCTCGTCGGCCTGCGCCGTCCAGCTGGCCAGGGCCGCGTCGCTGGGGAAAAACCGGGCGGCATCGCCCAGCGCCAGTTGCGCCATCACGCCGCCGCCGGGCACGCGGCGTTCGATGAGCAGGCGCACGGGCAGGCCGCGCAGCAGGTCGCCGTGTTCGGTTTGCTCCGCTTGCGGCGGGTATTCGGCCAGCAGGCGGCGCACCTCGGGCGGCTTGGGGCCGACGACCACGCGCAGAAACTTGCCAAAGCGGCAGCGCGCCTGCGCCAGATCCCAGATGTGGGTGATGTTCAGTTGCAGGCCGCCAGAAAAACGGTCGGGCATGGCCTTGGCCATGACGACGATGAATTCGTCGTCTTGCAGCAGCGCGCGGTGCTGGTTGAGCAGCGACTCTTCCACGCGCGCGTCCAGCGTGGCGCTTTTGTCGTCGAGCTTGAACAGCGCCAGCTTGCCGCGCTGGCCGTTGATGACGCGCAAGTCGCCCACGATGCCAGCCAGCAACTGCGGCTCGCGGCTGTCCACCAGCTCGCCCAGCGTGCGGCGGGCAAAGCGGCGCACTTCGTGCTCGACCTCGTCGAACAGGTGGCCCGAGAGGTAAAAGCCGATGGCGGTTTTCTCGTAAGACAGGCGCTCTTTCACGCCCCAGGGGGTGACGGCGGGCAGCTCAGGCTCCTGGTCGCTTGCGCCGTGGCCGTCGCCGCCCATGTCGAACAGGCCGCCCTGGTGGGCGTTGGCCTCGCAGGCGGCGGCAAAGTCGAAGCCCAGGTCAATGCTGGCGGCCAGCGCGGCGCGGTTCAGGTGCAGGCTGTCGAAGGCACCGGCGCGCACCAGCGCTTCGACGGTGCGCTTGTTGACGCGGGTGCGGTCGATGCGGCGGCAGAAGTCGAACAGGCTTTTGAACGGCCCGCGCTCGCCACCGGCCACGCCTGCGCCGCGGCCTTCGCGCGCGGCGACGATGGCCTCGATGGCCTGCTGGCCGGTGCCCTTGATGGCGCCCAGGCCGTAGCGGATCAGCGTGTCGCTCACCGGCTCGAAGCGGTGGGTGCCGCGGTTGACGTCGGGCGGCTCGAAGGCCAGGCCTTCTTTCAGCGCGTCCTGGTGCAGCACCTTGAGCTTGTCGGTGTTGTCCATCTCCACCGTCATGTTGGCGCAGAAGAACTCGGCCGCGTAGTGCACCTTGAGCCAGCCGGTGTGGTAGGCCAGCAGCGAGTAGGCGGCGGCGTGGCTTTTGTTGAAGCCGTAGCCCGCGAACTTCTCCATCAGGTCGAAGATCTCGTCGGCCTTGGCCTGCGCAATGCCGTTCTTGGCCGCGCCGTCGCGAAACAGCTCGCGGTGTTTGGCCATTTCGTCGGCCTTTTTCTTGCCCATGGCGCGGCGCAGCAGGTCGGCACCGCCCAGGCTGTAGCCGCCCAGGATCTGCGCGGTCTGCATCACCTGCTCCTGGTAGACCATGATGCCGTAGGTCTCGCTCAGCATGCCCTCCACCAGCGGATGCGGGTATTCGACCTCTTCGCGCCCATGCTTGCGCGCAACGAAGCTGGGGATGAGGTCCATCGGGCCGGGGCGATACAGCGCGTTGAGCGCAATCAAATCCTCCAGCCGCGTGGGGCGCGCGTCGCGCAGCATGCCTTGCATGCCGCGGCTTTCAAACTGGAACACGGCTTCGGTGCGGCCGTCCTGAAAGAGCTTGTAGGTGGGCTTGTCGTCGAGCGCGATGTGCTCGAAAGCGAAGTCCTGCTGGCCGGGGTGGCGCTTGACGATCAGCTCCTTGGCAATCTCCAGAATGGTGAGCGTGGCCAGCCCCAGAAAGTCGAACTTGACCAGGCCCACTGCCTCCACGTCGTCCTTGTCGTACTGGCTCACCGCCGATTCGCTGCCGGGCTGCTGATAGAGCGGACAAAAGTCGGTCAGCTTGCCCGGCGCAATCAGCACGCCGCCGGCGTGCATGCCGATGTTGCGCGTCATGCCCTCCAGCTTTTGCGCCATCTCCACCAGGGTCTTGACCTCTTCCTCGTTCTCGATGCGCTCGGCCAGCAGCGGCTCGGCGGCGATGGCGTATTTTTCGCGCTCCTCGCCTTTCAGCCCCGGCGGCGGGTATTGCAGCGTGACGGGCTTGCCCGGCTTGTTGGGAATGAGCTTGCTGATGCCGTCGCAAAAGGTGTAGCTCATGTCCATCACGCGGCCCACGTCGCGAATGGCCGCGCGCGCGGCCATGGTGCCGAAGGTGGCGATCTGGCTCACCGCCGCCTTGCCGTACTTGGCCTTCACGTAGTCGATCACGCGGTCGCGGTTGGCCTGGCAGAAGTCGATGTCGAAGTCGGGCATGCTGACCCGCTCGGGATTCAGAAAGCGCTCGAACAGCAGCTTGTAGTGCAGCGGATCCAGGTCGGTGATCTTCAGCGCATAGGCCACCAGCGAACCCGCGCCCGAGCCGCGCCCCGGCCCCACGGCGCAGCCGTTTTGCTTGGCCCAGTTGATGAAGTCGCCCACGATGAGAAAGTAGCCCGGAAAGCCCATCTTCAAGATGGTGCCGATCTCGAACTCCAGCCGCTGCACATACGCCGGACGCTTCGCATCGCGCTCGGCCATGTCGGGAAACAGGTGCGCCAGGCGCTCCTCCAGCCCGTCGAGCGAGGCCTGGCGAAAGTAGCTCTCGATGCTGTGCCCCTCGGGCACGGGAAAGTCGGGCAGTTGTGGCTTGCCCAGTGTGAGCGTCAGGTTGCAGCGGCGGGCAATCTCCACCGTGTTGGCCAGCGCGCTAGGCACGTCGGCAAAGAGCTGCCGCATCTGCGCGCTGCTCTTGAAATACTGCTCGGGCGTGAAGCGCCGCACGCGGCGCGGGTTGCCCAGCATCTCGCCTTCGGCAATGCACACGCGCGCCTCGTGCGCCTCGAAGTCGTCTGGCGTGGCGAACTGAATGGGGTGCGTGGCCACCACGGGCAGCTTCAGCCGCGCGGCCAGTTGCACGGCGGCCACCACGTGGGCCTCGTCATCGGGGCGGCCCGCGCGTTGCAGCTCCAGGTAAAAGCGGTGCGGAAACAGCTCGGCCAGCTTCAGCGCCCGCTCGCGCGCCTGGGTGGCATTGCCCTGCACCAGCGCCTGCCCCACCGGGCCCGCTTGCGCGCCCGAGAGCAGGATCAGCCCCTCGCTCAGCTCAAGCAGCCAGTCCCAGCGCACCAGCGCCTGCCCCTTGTGCTGCCCCTCGGTCCAGGCGCGCGCCAGCAGCTCAGACAGGTTCAGATAGCCCTGGTGGTTTTGCACCAGCAGCAGCACGCGCGCGGGCGTGCCGCTGTCGGCGTCGCCGCCTTGCAGCATCACCTCTGCCCCGATGACGGGCTTGACGCCCTTGCCGCGCGCGGCCTTGTAGAACTTGAGCGCGCCAAACAGATTGGACAGATCGGTGATGGCCAGCGCGGGCTGGCCATCGGCAGCGGCGGCCTTGACCACGTCGCCCACGCGCGTGGTGCCGTCGATCACGGAAAACTCGGTGTGCAGGCGAAGGTGAACGAACATGGCAAGGGTATGACAGGAGGGAAAAACAGGCGGCGCGCATCGGCCCACATGTGCGGCATTGCCACACCGGTGTGAACCAGTCGATGGGGTGAATACCTCGCCAGGCCTTGTCTAGCGCGGCTTGTGCGCTCTTGTGCGCATTACTGCGCACATTGAAGCGAAGGGCGTTGTGACGCGGCGAGAAGCAAAAATATACTCCGTCCCTGCTTTCACGAAAGTGCCCGCCGCAAGGGCGGGCGCAGCGTGACGGTCGCGCTGACGGCCCCTTTGTCCGGCCAGGTGCCGCCGCCTTTTCCTGCCAACCCAGACACACCGAAAAGAACGACGCCATGTCTACCTTGAGACTGGGAGCCTACAAGCTGCCCGCAGCCGAAGTGGTGCTGGTGCAGACGCTGTTTCGTCTGTACGCGCACGGCAACGACTTCCGCTGGACCTTCGTCACCGCGCCGCCCTACGACGCGCTGCTGGTCGATGGCACCACCGACGGCGCCCAGGACCCCGCCATCAACGACATGGCCAAGGCCGTGCTGCGCCTGACGCGCATGACCGCCACCCCCGAGCCGAACACCTTGCAGCGCCCCATCCGCGCCGACCGCCTGCAGGACTGGCTCAAGGCCACCGAGCACGACCTGCTGGAAACCCGCCCGGCCACCCTGCTGATGGAAGAGCCGGCCGATGCACCCGCCCCGGCAGCAGCGACCACCGCCATCAGCCCGCTGCGCTTCAAGCTGCGCCGCTGGCCGCCCGCCACGCTGCTGCGCGGCGACCCCAACCGCATCCGCATGGCCACGCTGCTGTCGCGCCGCGCACTCAACGCGGCCGAACTCGCCAGCATCAGCCAGCAGCCCGCGCACGAATGCCAAGCGTTCCTGCAAACCCTGCAAACCACCGGCTTGGTCGAAGTGCAGCAGGAAGCACCCGCATCGGCCCCCGTGCAGGCAGCGCCCGTCACGGTGGCGGCCAAGCCGACCTTCGGGCGCGGCCTCATCTCGGGCATCCGCCGCCGTCTTGGCCTCTAAACCGAAGGCCCCCACACGCCATGAACGAATACAAGATTCTCTTTACCGGCACCATGGGCGCCGGCAAAACCACGGCCATCGGTGCCGTGAGCGAAACGCCCCCCATCGTTACCGACGTGGACAACAACGACCTGTCGCACACCAAGGAACGCACCACGGTGGGCCTGGACTTCGGGCAGTTCACGCTCGACAACGGCGACCGCATCCGCATGTTCGGCACGCCCGGCCAGTCGCGCTTTGACTTCCTCTGGAAAATCCTGTCGAAGAACGCGCTGGGCATGATCATCCTCACTGACAATTCGCGCCCCGACCCGCTGGCCGATTTGCGCGTGTACCTCGAAGGCTTTGCCGACGACCTGGACATCATGCCCTGCGCCATCGGCATCGGCCGCCTGGCCGAGCACCCCTCGCCCTCGCTCGACGACTACATCGAAGAGCTGGCCCGGCACAAGCGCGTGCTGCCCGTGCTCGACGTGGACGTGCGCAAGAAAGACGACGTCATCCTTTTGATCGATACCCTGCTGGCCCAGTTGGAAGCCGGCATGTTTGGAGAGTGAACCCCATGTCCGTGAAACTCAACCTGGCGCCCAGCGCCAAAGTCATCGCCCAGCGCGAGGCGCAAACCTTCCTCGACGAAGTCAACGGCATCACCGCCGTGGTCGTCGCCTCGGTCGACGGCTTCGACGTGGCCTCGGCCATGCGCAGCGGCGACCCCGCCCGCGTGGCGGCCATGGCCAGCTCGATCTCGGCCATCAGCTCGGTCGTGTCGCAGGAAGCGAGCCTGGGCCGCAACAAGAGCGTGACCATCGACACCGAATCCGGCTTTGCCGTGGTGTACAGCGTGCACCGCGCCGACGCCGACCTGGTCATCAACGTCATCGCCGATGGCAGCGCCATCCTGGGCCAGGTCAACTACCGCACCGCCCAGTTCGCCCGCACGCTGGCCGACGCATGAGCCAGGCCCGACTGCGCAACGCGCTCGAAGCCATGGCCGCGCTGCCCGGCCTGGAAGGCTGCGCCCTGGTCGAAATCGAGGCCGGCATGGTCTGGCACCACGCCGGCCACATCGAAGGCGTGCAGACCTTTGCCGAAGCCGCCAGCGACTACTGGCGCCTGTACAACCGCCTGGCCGACCAGTTCAAGGATCTGGGTGATCTGCGCGCCTCCGTGATGATGCATGCGCAAGGCCGCATCACCCTGCTGCCCTGCGGCACCGGCATGCTGCTGGTCACGCTCACGCGCCAGAAGTCCGACGTGAACTGGACGCTGTGGCAGGAAAAAACGCGCGAGCTGGCCCGGCTCGTCGATGAGCTGTAACGCACCCGACCGGCGCCCCACCCCACCTTTTTCCCCACCGGCGTGCGCATGCCTTGCGTGACATGCCCTGTCGGCCCAACCCTCATTCACGCCCCTTCGCCATTCACAACCCCCAAGGAGGATCCTCATGGCCACCATCAAGCAAACCCTCGACGAACTCATGACCCTGGACGGCGCACTGTGCGCTGCCGTGGTCGACTCCGCCTCCGGCATGATGCTGGGCTCCGTCGGCTCCGGCGTGGACCTGGAAGTGGCCGCCGCCGGCAACACCGAAGTGGTGCGCGCCAAGATGAAGACCATGCGCTCGCTGGGCCTCAAGGACGTGATCGAGGACATCCTCATCACCCTGGGCAAGCAGTACCACATCCTGCGCCCCTCGGCCCGCAAGGACGGCGTGTTCCTCTACTTCGTGCTCGACAAGCAGCGCGCCAACCTGGCCATGGCCCGTCGCAAGACCCAGGACGTGGACAAGGAAATGAGCTTCTGATCTGCACGATCACAAGCGCCAGCCCCATGAAAAAACCGCGCCGTGGCGCGGTTTTTTCATGCCTGAGAATCAACAAAACAATAGCTTCTTGCGCACGTAATAAAACATTTTTAGCATGTTTTCATATTAAAAATACTTAAAAACTTACGCAAGCAGCTACCATTTATTTCACTCCACCCATCTCAAGCCCCCTGCCCCGCTCCCACACCCACCAGTGGCCGCCCCATCAGGCGGGTCAGGATGGCCAGCGGGCTGGCGGCGGGGTTCACCTCTTTGCCGGGGGGCAGGTAGAGCGTCTGCTCCATCATGAACTGCCCGCTCATCACCGCGTGCGTGGCCTGGTCCGAAAAGCACACCCACACGCTGCCGGGCGCAAACGGCATGCGCACCTGCGTGCCGGTTTTCTGATACGCCTCGTCGAACTTCATCAGGTCGTGCAGCTGCAGCATCAGGTGGTCGTATTCGCTGCGCAGCGACTTGGTGGCGTGCACCGCATGCAGCACCCTGGCCTGCCACAGGCGATAGGGCCTGGCCTGGGGCAGAAAGCGCCGCGCGATGGTCTCGAAATCTTCGCCCACACGCCACACGCGCGGCACGCCGTGCGGGTTCAGGTTGGTGAACACGCGCAGGATGCGCTCGCCATAGTTGGGTCGGCTGGGAAAGGCATCGACGTGCATGCGCTGGTCGTCGGCGCGCACCGACTGCGCCCGCGTCTGCACCTGCCGGGGCCGAAAGCTGGTGGGGGCCACGCGCAGCAGGCCGTGGTATTCGGGCAGCAGCGCGTCCACCAGTTGCAGCGCCTGTTGCCGAAAGCGGCCCACCATCGCCGCCAGCGCCTGCTGCTCGGCCGCGCTGCCTGCCGCGCCTTTCAGCTGGCCATCGGCACCCAGGCTCACGTTGCGCTTGCCTGCGGCCAGCATGTCCTCGCGCAGCAGGGGCTGCTCAGCCGCATCGAGCGCAAAGCCCAGCTGCGGAAAGTAGAGCACCTTGCCCGCCTCCACCGCTGTCGTCCACTCCGGGTGGCTGCGCGCCTGCGCCCAGTCGGTGAGCGGCACCTCGACGATCTGCGAAAAGGATGGGGACATGGGAAACACCTTGCTGACAAAAAAATAGAAGGGCCGCGCGGCCCTATCTGATCCTCCACAACACCAGCGCCGCGCACAGCCACTGCAGCGCATACATCGCCGTGCCCACGCTGTGCCACAGCGCCAGATTCTCACGCGCCACGATGCGGGGCGCCACGCCAAACTCCACCAGCAGCGCCAGCAGCAGGCCAGCCAAAACAAACATGATAGCTGTCTGCGCTTTATCCACCTGCGATTTGGCTGAATCTCTCAAGCAAAGCAGAAGCAGCACCCCGCACGCCACCGACACCCAGGCCTGCGCCGTGAACAGCCTGGCCGCCATCTGCCCGGCCATCGCGGGCGTGGGCAGATGCCTGAACAGCAGCGGCACGGCCATGAAGCCGATCGCCGTCAGGCTGCCCCACCACAAGGCGGCGGCGAAAAGGGCCAGGCGGTCACGCATGAAGGACTGAATGGCTTGGCGGCAGGTCGCTCAGACGTAGCGCACGGCCATGATTTCGTAGTGCCGCGCGCCGCCGGGCGCCTGCACTTCAGCCGTGTCGCCCTCTTCCTTGCCGATCAGCGCGCGCGCGATGGGGCTTGAGATGTTGATGAGGCCCAGCTTCAAGTCGGCCTCGTCCTCGCCCACGATCTGGTAAGTCACCTGCTCGCCCGAGTCTTCTTCTTCCAGCTCCACCGTGGCGCCAAACACCACCTTGCCATCGGCCTGAAGCGCGCTGGGGTCGATGACCTGCGCGGCGGCCAGCTTGCCTTCGACCTCCTTGATGCGGCCTTCGATGAAGCCCTGGCGATCCTTGGCCGCGTCGTACTCGGCGTTCTCGCTCAGGTCGCCCTGCGCGCGCGCCTCGGCAATGGCGTTGATGACCTCGGGGCGATCCTTGGTCTTCAGGCGATGCAGCTCTTGCTTGAGCTTTTCTGCGCCGCGCTTGGTGATGGGGATGGTGGCCATGTGCTGCCTCTCGTCAATCTCAAAAAAAGCGAAACCGCCGAGCGTTGCCCCCCGGCGGTGTGGTGAATGGGCCGATTATGCGGCCAAATTCGGCGCGCTCAGCGCGTGGCTTCGCCCGCTTGAGGGGCACCAAAGTCCACATCCGCATACACCTCGTCCACCGCCAGCGTCAGCGGCAGGCACAGCAGTGCCACGCTCTCGCCCGCACCCAGCACGGCGTGCTGCCACGGCTCGCCGATGGGGCCGGGGCGCTGGTACACGTCAATGCGTGGTGCGGTGTGCGAGACGATGAGGTATTCGCGCAGCGAAGCCAGCTTGAGATAAGCCGCCAGCTTCTCGCGCCGGTCGGTCACTTCGGTAGAGGGCGAGGTGACCTCGGCCACCAGGCAGGGCGCGGTCTTGACCAGCGGGGCGTCGTCCTGCGGGCTGCACACCAGCATCACGTCGGGGTAGTAGTACAGGCTGCCGCTGTCCAGCCGCAGCTTCATGTCGCCGATGAAGGGGCGGCACGGGCCGCCGCGCCGCGCGGCGTGCAGACGGGCAGCAATGTTCAAGGCAATGGTGTTGTGCCGCTCGCTGGCACCCGCCATCGCGTACAGGCTACCGTGCACCAATTCGTGCCGCTGGCGGGCGGCGGCTTCGTGGCGCAGGTAGTCGTGCTCGGTCCAGGGTTTGAGTGCGGCGTGTCCCATGTGCTTGGCTTTCGTGCAGTGTCGGCCTGCATTGTGGCGCAGGTGTCCTCACCTGCCTTGGGGTTCAAGCAGCCCGATGAAGAGCATCAGCGCGCGCTGCATCGCCGCATCGCCTTGCTGGCCGCCCTCGGCCCACTCATCCAGGTGGCCGTCGCACGCCATGCGCGCCAGGCCATAGGCCAGCGCCCGGGCCGTCAGCTTGACCAGGCGCACATCGGCGTGCGGGCCCGCCGCCTCGGCCAGCAGCGCGCCCATGTGTTCGCGGATGGCGTCGTTGTCCGCCTGCAGCCGATCAGAGCCGGCAAAGTCGATCAGCTGCCGGTCGCTCACCATGCGAAATTGCGCCGGGTGCTCAACGGCCCAGTGCAGATACGCCTGCCCCAGCTGGGCAAAGCGCGCCAGCGGCGGATCGCCCGCCGACGCCTGCACGGCGGCCTCGATGCGCTGGCGCAGCCGCTGCGTCACTTCTTCGGCCAGCGCCGTCAGCAGCGCCGTGCGCGAAGCAAAGTGCCGAAACGGCGCGCCCGGCGACACCCCCGCGCGCTGGGCAGCGGCGCGCACGCTCAGGGCCTCGGCCCCGCCTTCTTCCACCAGCTCCAGCGCGGCGTCGATCAAAGCCTGCCGCTGGGCCCGGCCGAGGGGCAGACGGTCGACGTCGTGGTGCGCAGCAACTTCACGCTCAAGCCGGCGGGGCAGTGCGGCAGCGACACGCGCTGCGGCCACATCCACATGAAGATCGACCCCAACGGCGACAAATGCAACCAGCCCGGCAAGCCCTACAACAGCATGAACAGTGACTTTGGCGGCGACCTGATCAAGGCCGACTTTGGCACCTGCCAGACGCCCAAGGGCGAGCACGTCATCGGCGTGCTGCTGGCCGACGACCGGCACCAGCCGGTGCTGGTGCGCGGCAAACCGGTGACGGCGCTGGTGCGGGTGACCACGCGCTGACCGGGGCGCGGTGGGGTGCACGAAACACCCGCAGGGTTGCTCTGTAGCCAAACGCACGAATCATCAGACGCCTTTTGCCCCCTCCCCCAGCGGGGGAAGGGGCGGGCAGCCCCTTGGTCGTGGGAGAGGACGGGCACCACGAAAACCGGCGGCAGCGTGCTGGCGCGGGCACGCGCGCAAGTCTTTATAGTGGGGGTATATACCTTTAGCACCCGCCAGTCGTGCGCTAGAAGGCATGTGTATGAGGAGTATATGCAAACCCGCTGCCCCCACCCAAGGCGCAGGCACCCCTCAGTGCCGCGCCTCGCCTAGAACGACACCGTGGCCGACAGCCGGAAGGTGCGGGGCGCGGCCGGCATCAGAAAGCCGTCGCCGAAGGTGCCGATCCAGTCCTTTCTGTTGGTCACGTTCTCGACGCTGGCGTTCAGGCGCACGGGCAGGCTGGCGATCTTGGTGGTGTAGCTGCTCATCAGGTCCAGGCGCTTCCAGGCGGGCACGCGCAGGCGGTTGCCCGAGTCGGCCCATTGCTTGCCGGTGTACTGCACGCGGCCGCCCACGGTGAGGCCCTGCACCGGGGTGGCCCAGTCCAGGCCGATGCGCGCGCGCAGGCCGGGCGTGCCGTAGGTCTGCCGGCCGGTGTCGCGCTGCTCGGACTTGATGTGCGTGACGCCGCCCAGCAGCGAGAGGCTTTGCGTCAGCTTGCCGTACACGCTCCACTCCAGGCCGCGCAGGCGCTGCTCGCCGTCGTCCACCAGCTGGTTGGCGCTGTTGGTGACGAAGGACGGGCGCTTGATCTGGAAGGCGCTCAGGGTGTGGGTGAGCTCGCCGGTCTGGAACTTGACGCCCAGCTCGGTCTGCTTGCTCACCCGGGGGCCCATCACCTCGCCGGTGTTGGCGTAGCCCACACCGACCACCTGGCCAGGCTCCATGCCTTCGGTGTAGTTGCCGAACAGCGCGACGGCCTCGCCCCAGGGCCGCACCACGGCGGCAAGCATGGGCGAGAAGCGGCTCTTGTCGTAATTGCTCCAGGGCTGCTTGATGCTTTGGTAGCGGCCGCCCACGGTCAGCAGCACCCTGTCATCCGCGAAGCTCATGGTGTCGGCGATGGCGAGCGAGCGGAAGTCGTTCTTGGCCTTGACGCTGGCCTTGTCGTAGCCGTTCCATGCCGGCGCGCTGGGGAAGACCGGCGTGACCGGGTCGTACATGTTGGTGTCGTAGCAGTAGTTGCAGGCCGTGTTGTTGGTGCCTTCGGTCATCTTCAGGATGTTGGCCGACAGCTGCGCGCGGTGCTTGACGGTGCCGGTGCTGAACTTGCCGATCACGCCGGCTTCGGCGGTCTGGCGTTTCGAGCGGGTGTCCACGTGGTAGATGGCGCCGCGCGTGGCACCGTCCAGCCCGGTGACGATGGCGCGCGTGCCGAACATCAGGCCGCGCCCTTCGGCTTCGCCCGCGCCAAAGGCCACGTAGCCCTGCCAGTTGTCGTTGAAGTCGAACTCGCCGCGCGCCAGCACGCCGGTGTTGTCGTACTTGCCGTGGGTGCCGCGAAACATGTTGGTGTCGCCCGAGGGCGCGGGCAGCAGCACGCCGACACCGCGGGTGGCGGCGTTGCCCAGAAAGCTGAACATGCCGGGGCTGCCGTTGTCGATCTTGTTGATGCTGTTGTAGACGTCCAGCGAGAAGCGCGCGCGGTCGCCCAGGTAGTCCAGCCCCAGCGCGCCCACGCTGCGGGTCTGCTTCTCGTCCTTCGCGCCCATCTTGCCCGTGCCGTAGACGCCATTGAAGCGCAACCCCAGGCGCTGCTCGCTGCCAAAGCGCCGACCCAGGTCGGCGTGCACCTGGCCGTAGCTGTGGCTGCCGTAGGTCACCGTCAGGTCGGCGATGGGGTTGGGCAGGGCGCGCTTGGTCACCATGTTGACGGTGCCGGCCACGCTGGTGCCCGGCGGCATGCCCGAGAGCAGCACGTTGGGGCCGCGCAGCACCTCCACGCGCTCGAACATCTCGATGGGCACCGAGTTGGCCGGCGCGATACCGTACAGGCCGTTGGTGGCGATGTCCTGCGCGCCCATGTTCAGCCCGCGCAGGTTGAAGTTCTGCAGCAGGTGGTTCTTGTTGGTGGTGAAGACCACGGCCGGGTCGTTTTCGAGCACGTCTTGCAGCGTCAGGGCCGACCAGTCCTCGGCCAGCTCGCGCGTGTAGGCGTTGACGTGCAGGGGCGCGTCCATGATCGAGGTGGCGCCCAGAATGCCCAGGCGCGCGCCCGAGGCGGCCTTGTGCCCCGGTGCGCGCACGGGCAGGTCTTCGCGCTCGTAGTTGCTGTGGACGTTGACGGTGGGCAGCGTGGCCTGCACGGGCGCGGATGCGGACGCGGACGCCGGCGCGGATGCCGCCGCCTCGGCGGGCACGGCCACGCCGTCCTGCGCCATGCCCGCCAGGGGTGTCAGCAGGCAGGCCAGCGCGCAGGCGCGCGCCAAAGGGTGCGGCGCGGCATGCCGCGCAGAGGGGTGGACAAGCGTGAGGGACAAGCGGCGCATGAGAGGAGGACTTGACGATGGTTAATGAGAATAGATTTCATTTGCATCATCCCCCGTGCCAACGTGGCCAACGTTTGCCTCAGAAACAAAATCGTTTGCGCCACACGCCTTGCGCACCGCATGGGCGTGCCCGGTAAGCCAAGGGCGCAGCCGCGTTTGCCTGCGTCAGCAGCCGCCCATGCGCGCCCATTTGGGCGGCAGGCCAAAGCGGCGACGGAAGGCGGTGGCGAAATTGGCTGCACTGGTGTAGCCGGCCATCTCGGCGGCCTGGGCCACGCTCAGGCCGCCTTGCTCCAGCGCCTGGCGCGCGCGCAGCAGGCGCGTTTCGCGCACGCAGTCGACCACCGTGGTGCCGTACTGCGCGCGAAAGTGCCGCTGCATGGTGTTGGGGTGCATGCCCACTTGCTGCGCAATGGCTTGCAGCGACAGGCCCAGCGCCGCATCGCTTTGCAGAAAGTCGTGCAAGTCCTGCATGCGGCTGGCCTGGCGCGGGCGCAGGCTGGGCGGGGACCGAAGGGCAGGCTCGCCCGCCGGGGCCAGCAGCCCGGACAGCGCCTCGGCGGCAAAGGCCAGCGCGCGGCTTTCCAGGGTGAGGTGGTGCAGCAAGGGCGCAGCGCCTGGTGCGTGCGGCGGGCGGGCTGGCTCGGCCAACTGCCCGGCCAGCGCCGCCAGGCGGGGCGATGGCGCGAAGGCCTTGACGGCCAGGTGCTGGCGCATGAATTCGCCCACGGCGTCTTGCTCGCGCGTGCTGGTGGCCATTTGCGCCAGCCACGTGCCGCCGAGGCACACGCACACGCGCCGCGCGTGCCGGCCCTTGCGCAGGCGACGTGCAAAAAGCTCCGGCTGCGTGAGGTTGACCATCAGGCCGCTGGGGCCGCGGGGGCGCTCGGCGGCCACCAGCAAACGGCGCTCGCCGTAGCTGACATCCACCGCGCCTTCAAGCAGCACCAGAACGCGCAGCCCGGCGTCCATGCGGCCGTGGGCGGTGAAGTCGCACGGGTCCACCGCGTCGTCAGCGTGCACGCTCAGGCCGGGGCGCAGCGCACAGCGGCACCTGAGATGGCCCGCCAGCTCGGCGGGCGGCTCGCTGCCGGGCATTGGTGCTGGCGCAAACATCTGCCTTGACCGGGCAAAGAAGGAATCTGAGGGCATGGATTAGCATGTAAATAAGAATTGTTCTTAATTGTAGCCATGCCCATTTCCCATCCTTTTCTTCGCCGCGTGCTGACCATGCTGGCGCTGCTGGCGTGCATGTGGCCCGCGCAGGCGCGCACCGTCACCGATCTGGCGGGCCGCCAGGTGACGTTGCCCGACCGGGTAGAGCGCGTCATGCTGGGCGAAGGCCGTCTGCTGCCTGCGCTGGCCATTCTGGAAGGCGCGGATCTGACGCGCCGCCTGGTGGTCACCTTGAGCGACTACGAGCGGCTGGACGCGGCGGGCTACGCGCAGTTCAGCCGCGCGTTTCCTGCGCTGGACAAAGTGCCGCGCATGGGCCGGGACGAAGCCAGCTTCAGCGACGAGCAGGCCATCGCCCGCCGCCCGCAGGTGGCCTTTCTGGCCCTGGGCAGCGGCCACGGCCCCGGCGAGCGCAGCTCGGAGACCTTGCAGCGCCTGCAAGCCGCTGGCGTGGCCGTGGTGTTCATCGACTTTCGGCACGATCCTCTGAAGAACACCGCCCCCAGCATCGAGCTGATGGGCGAGGTGCTGGGCCAGCAGGCCCGTGCGCGTGCGTTTGCCGCCTATTGGCGCGAGCAGCTGGCACGCGTGCAGGCCGGCCTGACAGGCGCACCACCCGGCCCCACGGTGTATCTGGACAGCCGCGTGGGCCTGGACGACGGCTGCTGCGCCACCATGACCGGCATGCTGGGCATGCTGGTGGACGCCGCCGGCGGGCGCAACGTGGCCAAGGGGCTGATTCCGGGCGAAAGCGGCACGCTCAACCCCGAGCTGCTGATCGCCACGCAGCCGCAGCTGTACATCGGCACGGGCATCGGCAACATGGCCACGGCGCAGACCAGCCCGCTGCGCATCGTGCTGGGTGCCGACGCCACGCCCGAAGCGGCCCGCGCATCGCTTGAGCGCGCGCTGAAGCGGCGCGGCGTGGCCCCATTGCAAGCCACCCGGCCGGGCCGCGCGCACGCGCTGTGGCACCTGTTCTACAACTCGCCCTTCAACGTGGTGGCCTTGCAGGTGCTGGCCCAGTGGATGTATCCCGAGCGCTTTGCCGACCTCGACCCGCGCGCCACGTTGCAGACGATGTACCAGCGCTTCATGCCGATCCCCTTGAGCGGCGAATACTGGGTCTCGCTGTGATGCGCGGGCTGTCTCGTCGTCATGCGCTGGCCCTCGCCGCATGCGCTTTGCCAGCCTGCGCCGTGCGCGCACCCGCCCACGGCGGTGCCGCCCAGCCCGTCGTGCTGGAGGGAGCCGAATGGCAAGACCTGCGCGATGCCGCCAGCGGCCACACCTGGCGTGTGTGGGTGCAGGCCCCGCCGAGCGCGCCGCCGCCGGGCGGCCACGCCGTGCTGTACGTGCTGGACGGTGCCACCTGCTTCGTGCTGGCCGCGCAACTGGCGCGCAACGCCATGGCGCGCCCGCCCGACGTGCGCGGCAGCGTGCCCATCGTGGTGGGCATCGGCCACCCTGGCCACGCGCCCGATCACGCCGCACGCCAACGCGACTACACGCCGCCCGCCCCGCCGGGCGAGCGCGCCGACGCAGGCCAGGGCGAAGGCAAAGGCGCAGGCGGGGCCGATGCGCTGCTGGACTTCATCGCCCACCAGGTGCAGCCGATGGTGCAGGCGCGCTGGCCGGTGAACCGCGCACGGCAAACGCTGTACGGCCATTCGCTGGCGGGGCTGTTCACGGCCTACGCCCTGTTGGCGCGGCCCGGTCTGTTTGGTGCCCATGTGGCGGCCAGCCCGTCGCTGTGGTGGGGCGGCGGCGCATGGCTGGACAGCGTGCCTGCGCTGCTGCACGCCCTGCCCGCACCGCTGCACGCCCGTGTGTCATTGCGCGTGGGCATGCACGAAGACGCGGCCCACGCCAGCAGCCCCGCGCGCGCGGCGGTGCTGGCCGAGCGCCGCCCGGTCGGGCGCACCCGCGCCATGGCCGACATGCTGACGCAGCACGCGCGCGCCCACGGCTGGACGCAGCTGCACACCCGCTTCGCGGCCTACCCGGGTCTTGACCACGGCGAGGTGATGCCGCGCGCGCTGCTGGGTGCCTTCGCACTGACCCGGCAAACCCCCGCATGAGCGCCGCTGCTGCGCCTTCGCTGGCCGTGCGCTACCGGCGCCACGCGCTGCGCCGCCTGGTCTGGCTGGGTGTGCTGCTGGCGGCGCTGGCCGCCAGCGTGGTGGTGGACGTGTCGCTTGGCCCGGCGAATCTGCCGCTGGCCGACGTGGCGCACGCGCTGTGGGCACCCGGTGAGGTGCCGCAGGCGCAGCGCGTCATCGTGTGGGACGTGCGCCTGCCCTTTGCCGTGATGGCGGTGCTGGTAGGTGCCAGCCTGGGCCTGGCCGGTGCCGAAATGCAGACCGCGCTGAACAACCCGCTGGCCAGCCCCATGACCCTGGGCCTGGCCGCTGCCGCGGCCTTTGGCGCGTCGGTGGCCGTCGTCTCGGGGCTGAGTTGGGTGGTGGCGGGCGAAAACCTCGCCCTGCCGCTGGCCGCCTTCGCTGGCGCGGCGGCGGCCACGCTGCTGATTCAGACGCTGGCCTGGCGGCACGGCGCGTCGGTGGAGACGGTGGTGCTGTTCGGTATTGCGCTGCTGTTCACTTTCGAGGCGCTGCTGTGGCTGATGCAGTACGTGGCCGACGCCAATGCCTTGCAGCAAATCGTGTTCTGGAGCATGGGCAGCCTCACGCGATCGACCTGGGCCAAGATCGTCATCGTCGCCGGCGTGCTGGCCGCCTGCGCGCTGTGGTCGGCGCGCGATGCGGGCGCGCTCACCGCCATGCGCACCGGCGAAGAGCAGGCCCGCAGCCTGGGCCTGGCCGTGGGGCGGCTGCGCCTGCTGACGCTGCTGCGCGTGAGCCTGGTGGCGGCCACGGCGCTTTCATTCGTGGGCATCATCGGCTTCGTCGGGCTGGTGGGGCCGCACATCGCGCGCCTGCTGCTGGGCGAAGACCAGCGCGCCATGCTGCCGGGCGCGGCACTGGCCGGTGCGCTGATGCTGTCGCTGGCCTCCATCCTCAGCAAATCCATCGTGCCCGGCGTGGTGCTGCCCATCGGCATCATCACCGCGCTGGTGGGCGTGCCTATGTTCATGGCGCTCATCTGGCGCACGCGCAAAACCGGATGAACACCCCGCACCCCGCCCCGGCCCCCGCGCACGGCACCGCCGCCCTGGCGCTGCACGACGTCAGCGCCGGCTACCCGCGCCGCCCCGTGCTGCATGGCGTCAGCCTGCCCGCCGTGGCGCCGGGCACGCTGGTGGCCGTGCTGGGGCCCAACGCGGTGGGCAAATCGACCCTGCTGCGGGCCATTGCCGGCCTGCGCCCGGCGCAAGGGCACATGACGCTGGGCAGCACCGACCTGGCCGCACTGCCCTCGCGCGAGCGCCTGCGCCGCGTGGGCTACCTGCCGCAGGCGCTGCCGCAACCCACCTCGCTGCTGGCGTACGAAATACTGAGCAGCGGCCTGCGCGCCAGCCGCCCCGAATGGCCCGCCGCGCAGCGCCAGGCGGCCATCGAGGAGACGATGCACACGCTCGATCTGGCCCCGCTGGCATTGCGGCGGCTGGACGAACTCTCCGGCGGGCAGCGGCAGATGATCGGCCTGGCCCAGGTCATCGTGCGCGCGCCCGATCTGCTGCTGCTGGACGAACCCACCAGCGCACTCGATCTGCGCTGGCAGTTGCACCTGCTGCAGGCCGTGCGCGCGCTGGCCGAGCGCCGGGGCATCGTCGCCCTGGTGGCCCTGCACGACCTGAACCTGGCGCTGCGCTTTTGCCAGCAGGCGCTGGTGCTCGGCCAGGGCCGCGCGCAGGCCGTGGGCGCGCCCGCCGACGTGCTCACCGCCGAGCTGCTGGCCGCCGTGTGGGGCGTGCAGGCGCGGCTGGAGCGCTGCGCCCACGGCCGCCCCATGCTGCTGGCCGACGCCGCCCTGCCCGCACCGCCACTTCCACTGCCGCCCGCCACCGACGCAGCCACCCCATGACCCAACCCATGACCGAAAGGCTTCAAGGCCAGTTGCACACGCCCGAGCCCAGCCGCATCCTGCAACGCCTGTGCTTTCACTTCCAGCGCAAGATCGCCGTGCGCTACGACGCGCGCCAGGGCGTGGCGCACTTTCCGTGGGGCCGCTGCACGCTGACCGCCGAAGAAGCGCTGCTGCACTTTGCCTGCGAAGCCACCGACGACGCCCAACTGGCCCGCGTGCGCCACGTCATCGACGAGCACATCGCCCTGTTCTCGCGCAAACAACCTCTTGCCGTGCAGTGGCAGAGCGCCCCGGCTGCCTGACGCCGGCACCGCATTCATTGGCACATGAATGGCGGGGGGGGACTTTTCAAATTATTTTACGCATGAAAAAGGCTATTTGCGCGCAATTTACTTGCGCAAACAGCTCACTTTTTCATACTAGAAAGCCCCGCAAAATCACTTGTGCCTGATTCAGGCTTTTTGCGTCGCAAAGAGGGCTTTGCTGCCCACGCGGCACGCCCCCGTTCAATTCGCGGCTTCACCTACCTGAGATCCGAAGTCCACGTCGGCGTACACCTCATCCACCGCCAGCGTCAGCGGCAGGCACAGCAGTGCCACGCTCTCGCCCCCACCCAGCACGGCGTGCTGCCACGGCTCGCCGATGGGGCCGGGGCGCTGGTACACGTCAATGCGTGGTGCGGTGTGCGAGACGATGAGGTATTCGCGCAGCGAAGCCAGCTTGAGATAAGCCGCCAGCTTCTCGCGCCGGTCGGTCACTTCGGTAGAGGGCGAGGTGACCTCGGCCACCAGGCAGGGCGCGGTCTTGACCAGCGGGGCGTCGTCCTGCGGGCTGCACACCAGCATCACGTCGGGGTAGTAGTACAGGCTGCCGCTGTCCAGCCGCAGCTTCATGTCGCCGATGAAGGGGCGGCACGGGCCACCGCGCCGCGCGGTGTGCAGCCGGGCGAAGATGTTGCCGGCAATGGTGTTGTGCCGTTCGCTGGCACCCGCCATCGCGTACAGGCTACCGTGCACGAATTCGTGCCGCTGGCGGGCGGTGGCCTCGTGGTGCAGGTAGTCGTGCTCGGTCCAGGGTTTGAGTGCGGCGTATCCCATGTGCTTGGCTTGTCGTGAAGGGTGGCAGCCATTATGGCGAGCATAGGTGCCAAGCACCCACCCTGCGGTTGACACGCCATCTGGATGTACGATATGTCCTATTTGTACAAATTGGACCAAGAGGTTCGCCATGCTCTACGTATCAGCCAGCCATGCCAAGCAGGGGTTTGCCGCCGTGCTGGAAAACTGCGCACGCCAGCCGGTGGTCATCCAGCGCCACGAGCGCGATGTCGCGGTGGTGATGTCGATGCAGGAATATGAGCGGCTCACGCGCCTGAACGTGGCCGAATTCCAGCGCTTTTGCGATGCGGTGGGCACCTCGGCGCGCGATGCGGGCCTGACGGAAGAAAAACTGGCGCAATTGCTGAGCGATGACTGAGGGGCAGCGTTGGGTGCTGGACACCAAGCTGCTCGTCAGCCGTTTGCTGGCACCCGGCGGCACGGCAGCGCAGGCGGTCGATCGCGCGCTGCGCAGTGGCGTGCTGCTGGTGTCCGAAGCCACCCTGTCCGAGCTGGCCGAAGTGCTGGCGCGCCCGCGTTTTGACCCCTACGTTTCTCCAGCAGAGCGCCAGCACTTCCTGCGCCTGCTCGGCGGCGTGGCCCGCGTGGTGCATGTCACGCAACGCATGCAAGCCTGCCGCGACCCCAAGGACGACAAGTTTCTGGACGTCGCCCTGCACGGGCAGGCCCACGCCATCGTCACCGGCGACAAGGATCTGCTCGCGCTGCACCCTTTTCATGGCGTGCCCATCCTGACGGCAGTGCAGTTTCTGGCTCTGACCTGACCCAGCGCCATTACTCGGGCAGGCGGGCCAAGGCAGGCGGCGGGTGCCAGCGCGGTGCATCCGCCCCCTCTGTATCGCAGGCTTCACCCCAGCGCCGCGTGCATCTCCTGCACCGAGATCACGCCCAGTTTGTCCATGAACTTCATGCCCTCGACGGCCGCTTCGGCCCCGGCGATGGTGGTGATGGTGGGCACGCGCGCCAGCAGGGCGCTGGTGCGGATGGCGCGGCTGTCGGCGATGGCGTTGCGGCGCTCTTCGACGGTGTTGATGACCATGCAGATGTCGCCGTTTTTCAGCGCGTCGACGATGTGCGGGCGGCCTTCTGTCACCTTGTTGATGGTGTCGCAGGGCACGCCCGCTTCGTTGATGGCCTGCGCCGTGCCGCGCGAGGCGACGAGCGCAAAGCCCATCGCGGCCAGGTCGCGCGCGATTTTCACCGCCGTGGGTTTGTCGCTGTTTTTCACCGTCATGAAGACCTTGCCTGCGGGCGTGCCGTCGGCTTTCAGGGGGCGCGGCAGGCGCTCGCCTGCGCCCATCTGGGCCTTGATGTAGGCCTCGCCAAAGGTGTGGCCCACGCCCATCACCTCGCCGGTGGACTTCATCTCGGGGCCGAGGATGGTGTCCACGCCCGGGAATTTGACGAAGGGGAAGACGGCTTCTTTCACGCTGAAATAAGGCGGCGTGACCTCGGCGCCAATGCCTTGCGCGTCAAGCGACTGGCCCGCCATGCAGCGCGCGGCGACTTTGGCCAGCTGAATGCCGGTGGCCTTGCTGACGAAGGGCACGGTGCGGCTGGCCCGGGGGTTCACTTCCAGCACGTAGATGGTGTCGGCCGCGCCGTCCTTGCCTTCCTGAATGGCGAACTGCACGTTCATCAGGCCGACCACGCTGAGGCCCTCGGCCATGGCCGCCGTCTGGCGCTTGAGTTCGTCCACGGTGGCGGCCTTCAGGTAGTAGGGCGGCAGCGAACAACCCGAGTCGCCCGAATGCACGCCTGCCTGCTCGATGTGCTCCATCACGCCACCGATGAAGACGCGGCCTGTTGAGTCGCGCACGGCATCGACGTCGCATTCGATGGCGTCACTCAAGAAGCGATCCAGCAGCACGGGCGAGTCGTTGCTGACTTTCACCGCCTCGCGCATGTAGCGCTCCAGGTCGCGTTGCTCATGCACGATTTCCATGGCGCGGCCGCCCAGCACGTAGCTGGGGCGCACCACCAGCGGGTAGCCCAGGGCGGCGGCTTTTTCCAGCGCCTCGCTCTCGGTGCGGGCGGTGGCGTTGGGCGGTTGCAGCAGCCCCAGCGTGTGCAGCAGTTTTTGAAAGCGCTCGCGGTCTTCGGCGGCGTCGATCATGTCGGGGCTGGTGCCGATGATGGGCACGCCCTCGGCCTCCAGCCCCAGCGCCAGCTTGAGCGGCGTTTGCCCGCCGTATTGCACGATGACGCCGGTAGGCTTCTCCTTGTCGACGATTTCCAGCACGTCTTCAAGCGTGAGCGGCTCGAAGTACAGGCGGTCCGAGGTGTCGTAATCGGTGGAGACGGTTTCGGGGTTGCAGTTGACCATGATGGTTTCGTAACCATCCTCGCGCATGGCCAGCGCCGCGTGCACGCAGCAGTAGTCGAACTCGATGCCCTGGCCGATGCGGTTGGGGCCAC
>JAUNTQ010000156.1 GCA_030538605.1 Pseudomonadota bacterium | reverse complement strand
CACTGCTGCCAGCGCCGCCGCTGCTGCCGCCAACGCCGCCAAGTAAGCGCACCCAAGCGCTCGGCTTCCGAGCAGAAAAAAGCCACCTTCGGGTGGCTTTTTTCATGGTGACTGATGGCGACGGTCGCTGCCTGAGCGCCTGGGCAGCGCGGGTCGGTGGCGTCCATGGCCCGACGTTTGCCGACATGCGGGCATGCCTCTCGGCTGCCAGTCTGATGCAGGGTGGCCCGGCGGCGCATCAGGCCGCGTAGCGCCGCAGTGCATCCAGCGGCACGTGCAGGCTTTCGTCGCCGGCAAAGACCTGCACCAGGTGCTCCAGTGTCACGCGCACGCGCGGCGCCATGAGGGCGCGGTGGGGATACTGCATCGCCAACTCATACGTGCCGGGCTGATGCTGCGGGTGCAGCACCGCCTTCAGCCGGCCCGCGCGCAGGTGTGGCCAGGCCACATGCAGGCCCGCCTGGGCAATGCCCACGCCATCCAGCGCGGCCTGCACCAGCGTCTCGGGCGCCGACAGGGTCAACACCGACTGCGCCGCCGTGTCGAAGGCGGTGATGCCGTCGCGGTCCTTGAACGTCCATGGCGCGACGCGCGCGCCCAGAAAGCGCCGCACCACCAGCCGATGCGCCGCCAGATCAGACGGCTTTCGGGGCACGCCGTGGGCCGCCAGGTAGTCGGGCGAGGCCACCAGAATCAGGTGAAAACGGCATACCGAACGCGACACCAGCGCCGAATCCTGAAGGTGGCCGCCGCGCAGTGCCAGGTCGTAGCCCTCGCGCACCATGTCGACCGCGCGGTCATCGAAATCCACCTCCACCGTCAGCCGCGGGTGGCGCGCCAGCAGCGGCGGCAGCGCGGGCATCAGGTGTTCACGCCCGAACGCCAGGCTGCTGGAGATGCGCACGCGCCCGCTGGGTTCTGCGCGCTGCGCGGCCACGGCATCCACCGCTGCATCCAGCGCCTGCAGGGCCACGCGCGCCTGGCGCAGGAACGCCGCGCCTTCGGCCGTGAGGGTGAGCGTGCGCGTGGTGCGGTTCATCAGGCGCACGCCCAGCGCTTTCTCCAGGCTGGCGACGTTCTTGCTGACCGCGGCCGAGCTGACCCCCAGCGCCCGCCCGGCGGCGGCAAAGCTGCCCGCGTCGGCGGCCTGCACGAACGAAAGAATGGCCCTTACCCGGTGTGACGAATCCATCTGCTTTCCCCTCGGCTGCACGTTGGCCTGGTCACGCATTGTCAACCTGACGTTGCGAAACCTTCAACGCTTTGCCTACTTCTGGTTTTTCCGGTGGGCTTGCATCATTCGCCTACCTGATCGAAACACGCCGCGTTTCAGGCGTGTTCAGGCAATGCAATCCATCCAACTGACCGAAAGGAAAACTGCCATGAAAACCCGTTTTGCCACGCTTGCCGTCTTGTCTGCCCTGCTGGCCTCGACCGCCTATGCCACGATGCCGGCCGCTGGCGAGCACCCGCTGTTCAACGACACCGCGCCTGCCGCAGCCACCACCCTCAGCCGCACGCAGGTGCAGGCGCAGGCCCGCGCCCAGATGCCGGCGGCAGGCGATGCCTACATGGCCTTTGGGCACAGCGGCAGCCATGCCGGCCAGAGCCGCGAACAGGTGCAGCAGCAAACCCGCGTGGCCGCCCAGCACGGCTTTCCCGCCAGCGTTGGCGAGCAGGGCTGATGCCCGCCTGCCGGTGGCAAGCCGGCACGTCCACCCACCACTGCGGGCTGCCTGCTTGCGGCTCACCTTCCGGGCGTCAACCTGGTGCGGCAGTGGTGCTTGGGCGCTTTAAATTCAGGAGCTTCTTGCGTATGTCATTCGTTGAATTCAAATGACTATCATATGAATTTAAGGTGTGACATACGCAAGAAGCTATCCTAATAGTAGCTCCCATCACACCACCAACCACCCGGCGGCCAGCCCGTGGCGGGTGGCGAGCAGCACGTCTTGCGGCGCGCAGTCCAACGTGGCGCAGAACGCGGTGCGCACCAGGTCGGGGCGGTTGTTGCGCTCGCTCAGGTGCGCGGCGACGACGGTGTTCAGCCGGGGGTGATGCAAGTGGGCCAGCGCCTGCGCGGCCTGGGCGTTGCTGAGGTGGCCGTGGCTGCCGGCCACGCGGCGCTGGAGAAACGGCGGGTAGCGCGAGGCGGCCAGCAGATCGGGGTCGTGGTTGCTCTCCAGCAGCAGCGCGTGGCAGCCTGCCAGCTGGCGCAGTGCGTGGGGGGTGACGTGCCCCAGGTCGGTCAGCACCCCCAGTGTGCGGTCGCCGTCGGTGCAGCGCAGTTGCAGCGGCTCGCGCGCGTCGTGCGGCACGGTGAAGGGCAGGATGCCGAGCGCGCCGATGCGCAGCATTTCGCTGTCGCGGGCGATGGGCGTGGCGCTGTCCGGCAGGGCCGAGACAGCGCCTGCGGCATGCAGCGCTTGCCAGGTGCCGGCGCTGGTGCGCAAGGCGGTGCCGCAGCGCTGCTGAAGCAGGGGCGCGCAGCCCACGTGGTCGCCGTGTTCGTGGGTGATGAAGATGGCGTCGATGTCGTCTGCCGCGAGCTGGTGCGCGGCCAGGCGCTGCGCGAGCTGGCGCCAGCCCAGGCCGCAGTCGATCAGCACGCGCGTGCGTTGCAGGCCGTCGGTGGCTTCGACCAGCGTGGCGTTGCCGCTGCTGCCGCTGGCCAGGCTACTGAATCGCAGCACGAAGCAGGGTTCCTTGGGGGGTGCGCTGCCGCCGGGGTGCCGGTGTGGTCAGGGCGAGGCTTGTGTATGCACACATCTTGGCAGGCTGGGCAGCGCTTGAGCGAAACCAGGCAAACCGGCGCGGGAGAACGCTGGGTTTCGCCTTCGGCTCTACCCAGTCTACGAGGCGGTGGCCCATTCAGGGTGTCGGGAAAGTCGTTCGTGCCACACAAAGTGGGATGTGTGCGCACAAGAAGGGGCAGGGGTGTCGGCGCGCACGCCCGCAGCAGGTGCCCTGGGGGTTGGCGTGGGGGTTGGCTTACGGCGTGGCCGGGTGCTTGTCGCACGGGCACCGCAGGGGGGTCACTTCAATTCATCCGCCAGCACTTGCATGATGCGCTGGGCGTCTGCAGCGGGGGCGGGGGCGCCCTGGCCGTCGAGCACGGCAACGGCGCTTTGCTCTGCCTGGCTGTGCACGGTGATGCGGTACTGCACCGTGGGCAGCGGCTGGCTGCCGCGGCCCAGCAGGCGGCCGAAGAAGCCGGGTTCCTGCTTTTCGAGCTTGGGGTCGATGTAGCGCACGAAGTAGATGCCCTTGGCGCGGTCGCGGTCTTCCACGGTGAAGCCGGTGCGGTCGAGCGCCAGGCCCACGCGGCGCCAGGCGCGGTCGAAGTCGTCGGCCAGCTGCACGGTGGGCACGCCTGCCACGTTGACGAGGCGCGCGCTGGGCGTGGCTTGCTGGCCGGGGGGCGCCGCTGCGGCGGCGATGGCCTGGGATTGTTCCTGCGACACGCCGAGCTTGACCATCATGCGGCGCAGGAACTCGTTTTCCAGCTCGGGGTCGGACGGGCGGGGGCGCCAGACGGTGCTGTCGCGCTGGGCGGTGGAGAAGACTTCTTCCATGCCGCGGTGGGTGACGAAGATGTCGGTGCCGCCGCTGGGGCTGCGTTCCACGCGGGTGCGGAAGCGGTCGCGCTCGCCGGTGGAGTACAGCGCGTCGAGCGCGCGGCCAATGGTGCGGCGGATCAGGTCTTGCGGAATCTTGGCGCGGTTTTCGGCCCAGTCGGTTTCCATCACGCCGATGCTGGACTGGTCGAGCGCGAGCAGAAAGCCGTTTTCCAGCCAGAAGTCGCGCACCTGGCCCCACAGCTGCTCGGGCGGGCGCGCCACGTGCAGCCAGCGCTCGTTGCCTTCGCGCAGCATGCGCACGTCTGCCATGGTGTCGGCGGCCACGGGCGCGCCGGCGGCCACGGTGGCGGCCTGGCCGGCCTGGTAGCCGCTGGCGGTGACGGTGCTGCCGGGCACGGTGTAGCGCGTCTGGCCGGGCAGCTGGGTCAGGTCAGGCGGCACTTCGAGCGAGATGCCCTGGCCGGCGCTCTTGTAGTCGATCTTGTCGGGTTCGAGCACCGAGCAGGCACCCAGCGTCAGCGCAGCGGCGGCGCCCAGCAGGGCAGGGGAGAGTCGGCGTTCAACAAACTTCACGGTGCGTTCCTTATGAGGAAAAACAGGCATATCACAGCAGACCGGCGCTTTGCAGCGCTTGCGCCACCACAGGCTGGCTGGCGGGAGAAAGCTCGGTCATGGGAAGGCGCAGGGTGGGGCCGACGAGGCCCATGTGCGACATGGCCCATTTCACGGGGATGGGGTTGGCCTCGATGAAGAGCTGCTTGTGTACGGGCATCAGCTTGAACTGGATCTCCATCGCCTTCGTGCGGTCGCCCGCGATGGCGGCGGCGCACAGCTCGTGCATCAGGCGCGGGGCCACGTTGGCGGTGACGCTGATGTTGCCCTGGCCGCCGCACAGCATCAGCGCCACGGCGGTGGGATCGTCGCCCGAATACACGGCGAAGCCCTTGGGCACGTCGCGGATCAACCACTGCGCGCGCTCGATGTTGCCCGTGGCTTCCTTGATGCCGACGATGCCGGGCACCTGGGCCAGGCGCAGCACCGTGTCGTGCTGCATATCGGCCACGCTGCGGCCGGGCACGTTGTAGAGCACCATGGGCAGGTCGCCCAC
>JAUNTQ010000155.1 GCA_030538605.1 Pseudomonadota bacterium | reverse complement strand
CCGCCGCTGCACCTGCTGCGGCGCCCACGCCTGCACCCGCCCCCGAGCCTGCCACAGCCCCCGCGCCCGCCGCCGAAGCCCCTGCTGCTGCCGCCGTGGCTGCTGCCCCCGCCGCCGACCCGGCTGTGGGCAAGGCGCTGTACGACAAATCCTGCGCCGTCTGCCACGCGGCGGGCGTGGCCGGCTCGCCCAAGTTCGGCGACAAGGCCGCCTGGGCACCTTACATCGCCACCGGCATGGACACCATGCTCCAGGTTGCCATCAGCGGCAAGGGCGCCATGCCCCCGCGCGGTGCCACCACCGCTTCTGACGAGGAACTGCGCGCCGCCATCCAGTACATGGTCGACCACGCGCAGTGATGGCCCACGCGGGCAGCGCCGCCCCATGAAAAAAGCCGCTCTGATGAGCGGCTTTTTTCATGGGAAAGGCTGGATCAGCCATGCAAGAAAACTCAAAAATAGGAGCTGCTCGCGTAGGTTATAAAACAAAATTAGATTGAATTATATATAAAACGTTTAAATACGTACGCAAGAAGCTATCATTATATTCTTCTGCGCAACGCACCACCGCGCCTCACCCCTGCGCTGCTTGCGGGCTGGGCACATAGCCAAAGCGCCCGGGCAGATCGGCAAAGCGCACCTCCTGCGGCACCCAGCGGCCCGCCTGCACCTCGTCGGCCACCGCGCCCATGTCCTGCGTGTGCACCAGCCCGCACCCCACATCGGTGGCCAGAAACACGCGGCCCTGCTCGTCCAGCAGCACCTCGCGCACGTGTGCCGGGCGGCCGTCATGCGCCGTCACCGCGCCGCCCGCGGCCACGCGCCACACCCAGGGCGCGGCCTCCAGCTCCACATACACGCGCTGCGGCCCGTTCTGGAAAAACCACTGCCCCTCGGCGTCGGCCTCGTAATTGCGCTGGATGAAGTCGATCAGCTTGTCGTGCCGCAGCAGTGAGCCCTTCGCCCCCGCCGCGCCACTGGCAAAGCCGCCCTGCGCCTGCGCGCGCTCGTCGCGCATCCACCAGTTGCCGCGCGCGTCCAGTCCCAGCCAGCCGTGGCAGTGCGGCACATTCGGCCATTTCGCCATGGCCTGCTTCACGATGTCGTCCATGCGGGCCATTATGGACATGGCCTTTTGCACGCCGCCATGTCGCAAACGCATTCCCTTATATGCATTTCAATATATAATGCTGGGTTTTCCGCGATCCAGCGCACATGCCATTTCCAATGGCCTGGCAAGGGTTGTCGCGCCACCTGATGTTGACCTTGGAGACCGGCATGCACACGCTGCACACCACCCCACGATCGGCATGGGCCCCGGCCTCTGCCTCCGCCACCCCCACAACAACCGCCGCCGCCGCCCCCGGCATCACCCGCCTGCGCCCCGTCGCGCGCAAAGCCCCCGGCCTGCACTTGATTGGCGACCTGCACGGCTGCCGCTGCGATGCGCGCCTCATGCACGACCCCGCCCACCTGGAGCAGTTCTGCAAACAGGCCGTGAAGACCGCAGGTCTCACCACCGTCGGCGCGCTGTTTCACAGCTTTGGCGACGGCGCGGGCGTCACCGGCGTCGTCGTGCTGGCCGAATCGCACCTGTCCATCCACACCTGGCCCGAAGACGGCTACGTCACCCTTGACGTCTACGTGTGCAGCTACTCCACCGACAACAGCGCCAGCGCGCAAAAGCTGTTCGACACCGTGGCCAACGCCTTCGCCCCCGCCGAGCCTCACCTGCACCGCGTCGAGCGCGCATGAGCGCCGCACCCGAAGCCGGCACCCTCGTTGCCGAAGCCCTCTCGCCCGACTTCGGCTTCTACCTGCGCGCAAGCCGCCTGCTGGCCGAGCGGCGCGGCGCGATGCAGCACATCGAAGTGCTCGACACCCCCCTGTTCGGCCGCGCCATGCGCATCGACGGCTGCTTCATGACCAGCGAGCGCGACGAATTTTTCTACCACGAGCCCATGGTGCAGCTGCCCGCCGTCAGCCACGGCGCGGTGCAAAGCGCCCTCATCATCGGCGGCGGCGACGGCGGCAGCGCGCGCGAGCTGCTGCGCCACCCCGGCATGCAGCGCGTGCGCATGGTCGAGCTGGACGCCGACGTGGTTGACATGGCCCGCCAGTGGCTGCCCACCCTGCACGCCGGCGCGTTTGACGACCCGCGCCTGGCCCTCACCATCGGCGACGGCCACGCCTGGGTCATGCAAGGCGATGGCGAGCGGTTCGATCAGATCGTGCTCGATCTGACCGACCCCTTCGGCCCCGCCGTGCAGCTCTACACCGCCGAGTTCTACGCCGCCTGCCGACAGCGCCTGGCCCCCGGCGGCGTGCTCTCGCTGCACATCCAGTCGCCCATCCACCGCGCCCACACCCTCGCACGCATCGTCGCCTCGGTGCAAACCGCCTTCGGCACCGTGCGCCCCTACCTGCAATACGTGCCCCTGTACGGCACCCTGTGGGCCATGGCCATGGCATCCGACGCGGTAGACCCGCTCGCCTTGAGCGCGGCGGAAGTGGACGCGCGCATCGCCCGCCTGGGCCTGGGCGGCCTGAAGCTCTACAACGGTGCCACCCACCAGGCCCTGCTCGCGCAGCCGCCCTACCTGCAAGCCTTGCTTGCACAACCCGCCGAACCCATCCGCGCGGGCCAGGCCCTGCAAGACCCTTCTCTCAACCCGCAGGCTTTTTACGCGCCGCGCGTGATGGATTAAAAAAGTAGCTGCTTGCGCATGTTTTAAGGAGTTTTCAGGTGCAAATTAATCTGAAAACGCTTTAAAACGTGCGCAAACAGCTATGGTTTTTATTGAATGCCTTCGCCACGGAGAGCTAGCGCATGCACACATCTTTGTAGGCCCGTCACTGCATCCCAACCCGTCATTCCCGCGCAGGCGCATAGGCGCTAACTTTTAAGGGAAGCACGGCCAAAATTTTCTCCGTCATTCCCGCGAAGGCGGGAATCCACCCTCAGCACCTGCGCCAGCGCTGGATTCCCGCCTGCGCGGGAATGACGCCATCACGGGCGTCTGCAGATGGAAACCACCTGTCTGGTTGACCCAGTCTCGCAGGGTGGGTGCTTGGCAACCCACGTCAACGCCCGTCAAAACAAGCACCGCGTGGGTGCCAGCACCCACCCTGCGGGCTGCGGTGAAGTGAACCGGCTCAGTTCAACGCCATCGACAGCTTGCGCCGGTAGCTCGACAGCAGCTCGGCCTGCGGGTCTTGCTGCATGGCGGTTTTGCCCGTCAGCTCGATGCCGCCGGCGCTTTTGCCATCGGCCGCCACGGCTTTCTGCGGCGGGGGCGTCAGCAGCTCCAGGATGCCGACGTAGGTCTTGCGCGCGGCCTCGTCATTCCACTTGCGGTCGCGCATGATGATCTCCAGCAGCTCGTCCATCGCCTGCGGCCACTGGCCCTCGGCCATCAGCACCTGGGCTTTCTGAAAGCGCGTGTCGAAGTCGCGCTTGTTCTTGGCGATCTCTTCGTCGAACTGCGGAATCGGCCAGTTGCCGCGCTCGCTTTTTTCGACGAATTCCATCGCATCCAGCCAGCGGCGCAGCGCGTCGAAGCGCAGCGGGCGCGGCTCGCGCCTCAAGGGTTCTTCCAGTGTGGCGGCGGCCTCTTCATAGGCGCCGGTGGCCAGCAGCAGGCGCACGTAGTCGGCGCGCGCGTCATCGTTGGCCGGGTCTTGCGCCAGCGCGTCGGCCAGCTTGGCCAGGGCCGCTTCGGTGTCGCCCGATTGCAGCAGGGCCTCGGCCTCGCTCACTTCTTCTTCAGCGGCCAGCGCGCCTTCGCTCGGCACATGCTTGTCGAGCAGCTGGCGGATTTGCGCGGGCGGCTGCGCGCCCACGAAGGCGTCCACCGGCTGGCCGCCCACGAACAGCACGCACAGCGGAATGCTGCGCGAACCCACCATCTGCGACAGCTGCCCGGCGATCTGCGGCACCTTGTCGGCGTCGAGCTTGGCCAGCTTGAAGCGGCCTGCGTATTCGGCCTCCAGCTGCTCCAGCACCGGCCCGAGCTGCTTGCACGGGCCGCACCACTCGGCCCACACGTCCAGCAGCACGGGGGTGGTCATGGAGGCGGCAAGCACCTCGGCTTCAAAGTTTTGCAGGGTGACGTCGATCATGGCGTGCCGGTCTTGGGGGAAAATTGCGGATGGCCCATTTTGCAATACCGCCCATGACGCCCGTGTCCGTAGGCGTGGTGATGGGTTCCAGCAGCGACTGGGACACCATGCAGCACGCCGTTCAAATCCTTGCGCAGTTCGGCGTGCCGCACGAGGTGCGCGTCGTCTCGGCCCACCGCATGCCCGACGATCTGTTTGCCTACGCCGAAGCCGCCGAAGGCCGCCGCATGAAAGCCATCATCGCCGGCGCCGGCGGCGCGGCCCACCTGCCCGGCATGCTGGCGGCCAAAACCGTGGTGCCCGTGCTGGGCGTGCCCGTGGCCAGCCGCCATTTGCAGGGCGTCGACTCGCTGCACAGCATCGTGCAAATGCCCAAGGGTGTGCCCGTGGCCACCTTCGCCATCGGCGCGGCAGGCGCAGCCAACGCCGCGCTGTTTGCCGTGGCCATGCTGGCGGGTGAAGACGCGGCGCTGCGCGAGAAGCTGCACGCCTTTCGCGCCGAGCAAACCGCGGCGGCGCGCGCAATGACACTGCCTCCCTGAGGCGGTTCGGCGTTCAGCGTTTGGCGTTGAGCGTGAAAACCGGAACCATTCGCCGCTGCGCCTCCAACACGCTCAACGCTCAACG
>JAUNTQ010000030.1 GCA_030538605.1 Pseudomonadota bacterium | reverse complement strand
CCTTCCACGTGCATGAAAAAGGCGACTGCTCGTCGCCCGACTTCAACAGCGCCGGTGGCCACTTCAACCCCACTGGCCAGCCGCACGGTGCCCACGGCGCGGGCCAACACCACCTGGGCGACATGCCCGAGCTGATGGCCGACGCCAACGGCAACGCCACCATCGCCTTCAACAGCCAGTCGCTCAAACTGCGCGGCCCGCACAGCATCATCGGCAAAGCCGTCATCGTCCACGCGGCCCCGGATGACGTCACCGCACAGCCCACCGGCAACGCCGGTGCGCGACTGGTGTGCGGGGTCATCACGCAGGGCTGATGCCCGCCATCGACGGGAGCATCCCACCCGTCGCATCCCTTTCAAAGCGCCTGCGGGCGCTTTTTTGTTGGGCGGCTGGACGTGCGTGAGCACGCTTTATATTTAATAGCTATCCGCGCCTGTGAATAAAGCGCTAATGGGCGATTTGATTTGCAAGCTGTAGGGCGGAACCCCGAGGGGATTCCGCCAACGCCAGCGGCCCAGCCAAGACCTGAATCAATAGTGATCTGACCCCAATTAACGGGCCATCTCAAACCACGCCCTGCGCCCGCAGCGCATCCACCTCGTCCGCGCCCAGGCCCAGCAGCTCGTGCAGCACTTCGTGCGTGTGCTGGCCCAGCATGGGCGGCGGGGTGCCGCCGTTGTCCGGGCCGCGCACGGGGGTGGCGCTGAGTTTGAGGGGGCTGGCGACCAGGGGCAGGGTGGTTTTCAGGGGGTGGGGCCAGTGGGTGAGCATGCCGCGTGCTTGCACGTGGGGGTCGGCAAACACTTCGGCCAGGTTGTTGATGGCACCGCAGGGCACTTTGGCGGCTTCCAGCGCGCGCAGCCAATCGGCCTTGGGGCGGGTGCGCATCACCGCTTCGAGCTGGGGCACCAGCTCGGCGCGGTTTTGCACGCGGTCGCTGTTTTTGGCGTAGCGCGCATCGCGGGCCAGCGCGGGCAGGGCGGCCACTTCGCAGAACTTGGCGAACTGGCTGTCGTTGCCCACGGCCAGGATGATGTGGTCGGGCGTGCCATCGGGCTTGGGCGCCACTTCAAACACCTGGTAGGGCACGATGTTCTGGTGCGCATTGCCCGCGCGACCCGGCACCTTGCCGCTGACGAGGTAGCTGGCACCCAGGTTGGCCAGCATGGCGGTTTGCACGTCGAGCAGGGCCATGTCGATGCATTGGCCTTCGCCGGTGTGCTCGGCATGGCGCAGCGCGGCGAGGATGGCCACGGTGCTGTACATGCCGGTGAAGAGGTCGGCCACGGCCACGCCGACTTTCTGCGGGCCGCCCCCCAAGTCGTCGCGCTCGCCGGTGATGCTCATCAGCCCGCCCATGCCCTGGATGGCGTAGTCGTAGCCGGCGCGCGGGGCGTAGGGGCCGGTCTGGCCGAAGCCGGTCAGGCTGCAATAGACCAGGCGCGGGTTGAGCGCGCGCAGGCTGCCTTCGTCCAGCCCGTAGCGCGCCATGTCGCCCACCTTGAAGTTCTCGATGAACACCTGGCAGTGCGGCACCAGCGCGCGGATCAGGCGCTGGCCCTCGGGCGTGGCGATGTCGCAGGTGACCGAGCGCTTGTTGCGGTTGGCCCCCAGGTAATAGGCCGCTTCGCGCGTGGCGCTGCCGTCGTCGGCGGCCAGAAAGGGCGGGCCCCAGCCGCGCGTGTCGTCGCCCGTGCCGGGGCGCTCGACCTTGATCACGTCAGCGCCCAGATCGGCCAGCGTCTGCGTGGCCCAGGGGCCCGCCAGCACGCGCGAAAGATCGAGGACGCGAACGCCTTGCAATGCGGTTGTGTTCATGCGGGGGATTATGGGTGTGTGCCTGGGGAGCAAGCACCCGCCCTGCGTGTCCGGTTAGGCCGCGCTTGATAATCCGGCGCATGCAGGTGTGTCGTGTCGTTCAAGGGGTGCTGGTGTGCGCGGTGTTGGCCGCAGGCTGCACGCCTGCGCTCAACTGGCGCGAGGTGCTCATGCCACCCACCGCCGCTGCCGCGCTGCTGCCCTGCAAGCCCGACCGCGCCACGCGCAGCGTGCCGCTGGGCGGGGTGGACACCGATTTGCACGTGGCGGGCTGCGAGGCGGGCGGTGCCACGTTTGCCGTGATGACCGCCGCCTTGCCTGCGGGCCGCATGCCGGACGAGGTGCTGGCGGGCTGGCAGCAGGCCACGCTGGCCAACATGCAGGCCGAGGGCGGCGTGGCGCGCCAGCCCTTCGTGCCCGCAGGCGCGCTGCCCTTGCCGCATGCGCAGCGCCTGGCCGCGCAGGGCCGCCGTGCCGATGGCCAGGCCGTGGCCGCGCACGCCGTGTGGGCCGCGCGTACCGCGCCCGGCGGCGGCACCGAGCTGCTGCACGCCGTGGTCTACGCGCCCACGCCCCGGCCCGATGTGGCCGACACTTTTTTCCAATCCCTCGCCTGGCCATGACCGAACCCTTGCAGCACGACACGCTGCCGCGCCGCGCGGCCATTGCCGTTTTTCTGGCCTTTGCGGGGGCTTACTTTCTGTCGGCGCTGCTGCGCGCGGTGACGGCCACGCTCTCGCCCGTGCTCACCGAGGAGTTCAGCCTGCATGCGCGCGACCTGGGGCTGCTGGCGGGGGGCTACTTCTTGGGTTTCTCGGCGGTGCAGCTGCCGCTGGGCGCGTGGCTGGACCGGCATGGGCCGAAGAAGGTCATCCTGGGCCTGCTCACGGTGGCCGTGGCGGGCTGCGCGGTGTTTGCGCTGGCGGGCGGCTTCACGGGGCTGATGGCCGCGCGCGTGCTGATGGGCGTGGGCGTGGCCGCCTGCCTGATGGCGCCGCTGACGGGCTACCGCCGCTGGTTCAGCCCCGCCATGCTGATGCGCGCCAACGCGTGGATGCTGATGACCGGCTCGCTCGGCATGCTGGCCAGCACGCTGCCGGTGCAGTGGCTGCTGCCCGTGCTGGGCTGGCGCGGCCTGTTCTGGGGGCTGGCGGCGCTGGTGCTGGTGTCGATGCTGGTCATCGCCTGGCTGGTGCCGCGCTGGCACACCGCCGCGCCTGCCAGCGGCACGCCCACGGATGCGGCGGGTGCCGGCGGCTCTTATGCCCAGATATGGCCCAACGCCTACTTCCGCCGCGCCGCGCCGCTGGGCGCGATCAGCTTTGGCGGCATGGTGGCCATTCAGTCGCTGTGGGCCGGGCCGTGGATGACGCGCGTGGCGGGCCACACGCCGCTGGAGGCGGCCACGGGGCTGTTCTGGCTCAACCTGGGGATGCTGCTCACCTTCTGGGCCTGGGGCATGTGGCTGCCGCGCCTGGCCGCGCGCGGCGTGCATGTGGACCGGCTGGTGGCGGCCATTCAGCCGCTCAGCTATGTGGCGCTGGCCGTGCTGGTGGCCGCAGGCCCGGCGCTGGGGCCGTGGAGCTTTGCGCTGCTGGCGCTGTATTGCATGCTCAGCACCCCGTCGGCGCAGGTGCAGCCGGTGGTGGGCATGGCGTTTGCGCCTGCGCTGGCGGGGCGGGCGCTGTCGGCGTTCAACCTGGTCATTTTCGTGGGCATCTTCGTGGTGCAGTGGGGCATTGGCCTGGGGGCCGACGCTTTCGAGGCCCTGCTGGGCTGGGGCCCGGGCGATGCGCTGCGCGGGGCGATGGGCGTGTTCGGCCTCGTCAGCCTGGCGTGCTGGGCGCATTTCGTGCGCACGGGGCGCAGATAATCGGCGCCTGTCCATGAACGCCGTGCTCATCATCGCCCACGCCCCGCTGGCCCACGCGCTGCGCCAGGGCGTGCTGCACGTGTTCCCCGACCTGGCGGATGTGGTGGCCGCCGTGGACGTGCACCCCCACGTGCCGCCCGACGAAACCCAGGCCACGGCCGCCGCCGCGCTGGCGCATCTGCCGCCGGGCGACGTGCTGGTGCTCACCGACATGTTTGGCGCCACGCCCTGCAACGTGGCACAGCGTTTGGTGGACGGCGTGCATACCCGCCTGCTGGCCGGTGCCAACCTGCCCATGGTGCTGCGCGCCGTCAGCTACCGGCACGAGCCGCTGGAGAGCATGGCCGAGCGCGCCCTGCTGGGCGGCGCGCAGGCCATCATGCCGGTGGCCACCGCGGCGCCGCAGAACCAGCCCAGAAGACCCTCCCATGATCAAGAGCGACATCACCATCAGCAATAAGCTGGGCCTGCACGCCCGCGCCTCGGCCAAGCTCACCAAGCTGGCCGGCGGCTTTCCGTGCGAAGTGTGGATGAGCCGGGGCGAGCGCCGCGTGAACGCCAAAAGCATCATGGGCGTGATGATGCTGGCCGCCGGCATCGGCACCACCGTCACGCTGGAGACCGACGGCGAGCGCGAGCAGGAGGCGATGGATGCGCTGTTGGCGCTCATCAACGACAAGTTCGGCGAAGGCGAGTGAGCCATGACAAATGACCTTGCCGCTGGCGCGGCGTCAATGGCGAATGAAACCGCGCATGGGTCATGCGCGCAGCCCTGCTGCGCCGTCATTCGTCATTCGTCATGGGGCAAGCCGTGACCTTCGCCATTCACGGCCTGCCCGTCGCACGCGGCATCGCCATCGGTCGCGCGGTGCTGGTGGCCTCAAGCCGGCTGGAGGTGGCGCACTACTTCATCAAGCCCGACGAGGTGCAGGCCGAGTTCGAGCGCCTGCGCGTGGCGCGCGATGCGGTGATCGAGGAGCTGCAACGCATGCAGGCCGACATGCCGCGCGACATGCCGCCCGAGCTGGCCGCCATGCTCGACGTGCACCTCATGCTGCTGCAGGACGAGAGCCTGGCCTACGAAATCCGCCGCTGGATCAAGGAGCGCCTGTACAACGCCGAGTGGGCGCTCACCAGCCAGCTCGACGTGCTGGTGCGCCAGTTCGACGAGATGGAGGACGCCTACCTGCGCGAGCGCAAGGCCGACGTGGAGCAGGTGGTCGAGCGCGTGCTGCGCCACCTCAGGGGCGCGGCCCTGCCCATCGCGCCCGTGCCGGCTGACCCGCTGCCCGCCGCCGACGACCCGCTGGTGCTGGTGGCGCACGACCTGTCGCCCGCCGACATGCTCCAGTTCAGGAAAAGCCTGTTCGCCGGCTTCGTCACCGACGTGGGCGGGCGCACCAGCCACACGGCCATCGTCGCGCGCAGCATGGACATCCCCGCCGTGGTGGGTGCGCGCGCGGCCAGCCACCTGGTGCGCGCCGACGACTGGGTCATCATCGACGGCGACGCGGGCGTGGTGATCGTCGACCCCTCGCCCATCGTGCGCGAGGAATATGCCTTCAAGCAGCGCCAGGGCGAGATCGAACGCGGGCGCCTGGCGCGCCTGAAAAACACCCCTGCCGTCACGCTCGACGGCTGCAGGATCGAGCTGCTGGCCAACATCGAGCAGCCGCAGGACGCCGCCGCCGCGCTGGCCGTGGGCGCCGTGGGCGTGGGCCTGTTCCGCTCCGAATTCCTGTTCATGGGCCGCCAGGGCCGCCTGCCCGACGAAGAGGAGCAATACGCCGCCTACCGCGCCGCCGTCGAAGGCATGCAGGGGCTGCCCGTCACCATCCGCACCGTGGACGTGGGCGCCGACAAGCCGCTGGACGACACCCGCCGCGACGCCGCCCACCTCAACCCCGCGCTCGGCCTGCGCGCCATCCGCTGGAGCCTGGCCGAGCCCACCATGTTCCTCTCGCAGCTGCGCGCCATCCTGCGCGCAGCCGCGCATGGGCAGGTGCACCTGCTCGTGCCCATGCTCGCGCACGCCAGCGAAATCCGCCAGACGCTGGAGCTCATCGACAAGGCCCGCGCCCAGCTCGACGCGCGCGGCGCGGTGCACGGCCCGGTGAAGATCGGCGCGATGATCGAAATCCCCGCCGCCGCGCTGCAAGCGCGCCTGTTCCTGCGCAACTTCGACTTTCTCTCGGTCGGCACCAACGACCTGATCCAGTACACCCTGGCCATCGACCGCGCCGACGAATCCGTCGCCCACCTCTACGACCAGCTGCACCCCGCCGTGCTGCAACTGCTGGCCAGCACCCTGGCCGAGGGCGCGCGCTGCGGCAAGCCCGTCAGCGTGTGCGGCGAAATGGCGGGCGACCCGGCCATGACCCGCCTGCTGCTGGGCCTGGGCCTGCGCAGCTTCTCCATGCACCCTTCGCAAATCCTGCCCGTGAAGCAGGAAATCCTGCGCGCCGACGCCGGCAAGCTCAGCCACTGGGCGCAGGCCGTGCTGCAAAGCGAGGAGCCTGCTGCGTTGCTGGGGGAATGACGGTTCAGGGTTGGGTGGGGGCAAGCGAACAGCCGGACGCAGAGGACGCAAAGGATTCGCAGAGGACGCGAAAGGAACAGCCAATTTTTTCGGTGTTTTTCGCGTCCTTTGCGTTTCAGCCAAACGCACAAACAATCAGACGTCTCTTGCTCCCTTCCCCGCTGGGGGAGGGTTGGGGTGGGGACCAGCCACGGTGGATGCATCGAAGGTGGTCAGCCCCCATCCCAGCCTTCCCCCAGCGGGGGAAGGAGCCAACAGCCCAAGGCCTTGCCTTGGGGCGGTGCGTAAAGATTTTTGATAGCTGCTTGCGTACGTTAAAAGCCAGTTTCAATATATTTTGATATTGAAACTGGCTTTTAACGTACGCAAGCAGCTTCGATTTTTCATCTCGCCCGTGTGCCCAACACCGCCGCCGCCAGAATCAGCCCGGTGGCCAGTGCCACGTTCAGCGTGAGGGGCTGGCGCGTGGTGAGCAGCAGCACCAGGGTCGAGAGCAGGGGCGTCAGATACGCCAGCACGCCGATCTGCCGCGCGTCGCCGCGTTTGAGGGCGGCGTCCCACAAAAAGAACGCGCCGCCCAGCGGCCCCAGCGCCAGCGCGGCGATCAGCAGCACGTCGCGCGCGCTCAAGGCCACGGCTGGCTCCAGCAGCGCGTGGCAGATGAGCGCCAGCACGCCCGACACGACGCCAAACGTGCCAATCGCCGCCGTGGGAAAGCCGCGCCCGGTCATGGTCAGCCGCTTGGTCAAGAGCGAATACGTGGCCCAGATGAAGGCCGCGCCCAGCGCCGCCGCATAGCCCCACGCCGCGTGCGGCCCAGCCGCTGCACCCGCGCTGCCGCGGCCCAGGATGGCGATGGCCGCGCCCGCAAAACCCATCAACGCCGCCAGCATGTGCAGCCCCGTCAGCCGCACGCCCGGCAGCAGCAGCGGCGCGAGGAACACGATGCCCAGCGGCCACAGGTAGTTGACCAGGTTGGCCTCCACCGGCGGCGCCAGCTGCAGCGCGGTGAACAGCAGAAAGTGGTAGCCGAACAGCCCGTACACCCCCACCGCCAGCGTCGGCCACGGCACGGCCAGCCGCCGCAGGTCAAAGCGCACCATGGGCAGCGCGATCAGGCTGCCCGCCAGCAGCCCCAGGCCCGTGAGCAGAAACGGCGGCACGTGCGAAAGCGCCGCACCCAGCGCGGCCAGGCTGGCCCACAGGGCGATGGTGGCAAGCGCCAGCAGGTTGGCGGCGGCGCTGGGGTTGGCGTGGTGGGGCTTGGGTGTCATGGCCCGCGATGGTATCGGCGACCACGTGGTCACCACGGCTGCTTGTGCGTGATATCAATAAAAATATAGCTGCTTGCGTACGTAATACATCAAATTCAAATAAAAAGCATTTGAAATAACGTATTGGTTGCGCAAGAAGCTATCGTTTTGTAGGGTGGGTGCTTGCACCCACGTGAACGCTGCGGGGCACCTCAACCGCGTGGGTGCAAGCACCCACCCTGCGTGTTGCCTGGGCTGGCGCTATGACCGGGGCACGTCCAGCGGCCTGAGCAGCTCGGCCAGGTCGCCTTCGGTGAACAGCGGCTGCTTGCGCGCGCTGGCGGCGCTGTAGATGCCTTCGGCCAGCGCCGCCTTGCGCGCTTGCAAAGCCAGGATGCGCTCTTCGATGGTGCCTTCGGCCACCAGCTTGTAGACCATCACGGGCTGCGTCTGGCCGATGCGGTGGGCGCGATCGGTGGCCTGGTTTTCAGCCGCGGGGTTCCACCACGGGTCGTAGTGGATGACGGTGTCGGCCTGCGTGAGGTTCAGGCCCGTGCCGCCGGCTTTCAGGCTGATGAGAAACAGCGGCACTTCGCCCGAGGTGAAGCGGTGGATGACGGCGTCGCGCTTTTGCGTCTGGCCGGTGAGCTTGGCCCAGTCAAGCCCCAGGCGGGGCAGCTCTTGCTCGATGAGGGCGAGCATGCTGGTGAACTGCGAGAACAGCAGCACGCGCCGGCCTTCGGCGATCAGCTCGGGCAGGGTGTCGATCAGCCAGTCGAGCTTGGCCGATTGCCTGACCTTGCGCGCCGCTGGCGTGGGCACCAGGCGCGGGTCGCAGCAGACCTGGCGCAGCTTCAGCAGGGCGTCGAGCACCTCGATCTGCGAGCGCGCCAGCCCCTTGCCGGAGAGCGCGTCGCGCACGGTTTTCTCGGTGGCCAGACGGATGGTTTCGTACAGGTTGGCCTGCTGCTGGCCCAGGGTGATGGGAGTGGCGATGTCCTGCTTGGGCGGCAGGTCGGTGGCCACTTCGGCCTTGGCGCGGCGCAGCATGAAGGGCGTGACGCGCTGGCGCAGCGCAGCCAGTGGCTCGGCCTCGCCATGTTTTTCGATAGGCGTGCGAAACCACTGCGTGAACTGCCGCGCGCTGCCCAGAAAACCCGGCATGAGAAAGTGAAACAGGCTCCACAGCTCGCCCAGGTGGTTTTCCATGGGCGTGCCCGACAAAGCCAGGCGCTGCGTGGCGTGCAGCTCGCTGGCCACTTGCGCGGCGTGGGTGGTGGCGTTCTTGATGTGCTGCGCTTCGTCCAGCACGACGATGTGCCACGGGCGCGCCAGCCACAGCTCGCGGTCGCGGTGCAGCAGCGAATAAGGGGTGATGACCACGTCGGCCTTGTCCAGCTCGCCTGCCAGCGCCTGGCGCTGCGCGCCGTGCCACACCAGCGTGCGCAAGTCGGGCGCAAAGCGCGCGGCCTCGCGCTGCCAGTTGCCCATCAGGCTGACGGGGGCGACGACGAGGGCGGGATGCGTGAGGCGGCCTGCCTCTTTTTCGGTCAGCAGGTGGGCCAGGGTTTGCAGGGTCTTGCCCAGGCCCATGTCGTCGGCCAGCACGCCGCCCAGCTGGTGCGCGCGCAGAAATTGCAGCCAGGCCAGGCCGTGCAGCTGGTAGGGCCGCAGCTCGGCGTGCAGGCCGGCGGGCGGGGCCACGTCGGGCAGGGTGGCCAGCCCGCGCAGCTGCGCCATCATCGCGCCCAGCTGGGCCGCGCCTTGCCACACCGCGCCTTCGCCCAGCGAAGCGGTCATGCGCAGCACCTCGGCGCGCGACAGGCGCAGGCTATCGCCCTTGGCGCGCGCGCCGCCCACGCTGTCGAGCAGCTCGATCAGCGCGGTGAGCCACGGCAGCAGCGGCGCGGTGGGCAGGCGCAGGTAGCCGCCTTCGGGGCGCGGCAGGTAGACGTGGGCGGGCAGGTCGCCTGCTTGCAGCCGGTGCGCGTCGGTGGGCAGGTGCGCCAGCAGGGCGGGCAAGAGCGGCAGGATGTCGTGCCGCGCGCCGCCCAGCGACATGCCGAGCGAGAGGTTGAACCACGGGGCGGCGGCGTGCAGGTCGCTGCCTTCGGCATCGGGCGCGGGTGCTTCGGGTCCGCCGGGTGCAGCTTCAGGGGCCAGGTCGATTTGCAGCGCGTCGGCGCGGGCGATCCAGCCCTCGGGCAGGGCGCTGGCGTCGACGTGCAGGCCGGCCTCGCGCAGCGTGGCAAAGCCGTCGTCGGCCCAGCGCAGCCAGGGCTGCTGCGACTGCGCGGCCTGCTCAGGGGCCACGGGCAGGTGAAAAGCGCCGTGCACGTCGCCCGACAGGCCAGCGGCGTGCAGCGCGCGGTGGGCGGCTTGCTCGGCGGGCATGTCGCGGTGCAGGCGCACGCGGCGGGCGGCGGGGCTGCCGGCTTGACCTGCGGGGGCCGGGGCGGCAGGCAGGTCGATCAGCACGGGGTTGGCGGGCAGGCGGGTGTAGTGCTGCACGCCATCGCCATAGTCAAAGCGCAGCGTGGCCACCAGCAGGCCGCGGTGCGGCACCTGCGCCGCGGGCACGGGGGCAATGGCCAGGCGCGCCACCGGGGCGGCGCCCTGCACGGTTTCGGGCGCGGTGATGACGGGCGGCAGCGGCAGGCCGGCCAGCTGGCGCAGCAGCGTGGTTTCGTGCGCGGCCAGGGCCGACTGCGGCATGGGCGGCGCTTTCAGCAGCAGCGCCAGGTGCTCGGGCGTGAGGCCGTCGCCCTGCAAGGCACCGCACAGGCCTTGCGCGGCGTCGAGGTAAAGCGGCGGCTCGTTGGCAAAGCACTGGCCGCCTTCGGGCAGGTGCGCGGCGATGCGCCACACGGGCTCGTCCAGCCGCGCGTCGTGCTGCTGCTGCCACTGCCAGGCCACGGTGCGCGGCGGCCCCCAAGCCACGGGCAGGCCGAGCACGTCGTCTTGCTCGCTCAAAAACAGGTGCCCGTCACGCGCGGCGTGCTGCACGGCCAGCAGGCCCGCATCGCCCGCCAGCAGGCCGCGCTGCTGCGGCGTGCCGCCATAGCCGTGATAGAAGGCCGAGTGCCGCGCCTCGCCCATGCGCAGCGCGCGGATGAGGCGGATGGCCTGCTGCGCCTCGGCGCTGGCGGTGTCGTCGCTGTCGTGCCTGGGCGCGCGCACCTTGAGCCACTTGCCCCCGCGCCCGCGCCGCGACAGGCCCCAGCCCAGCGCCAGCTGGCGCGCGCCGCTGGCCCCCACCACGCGCTGCGCGTGCAGCATGAAGACGGGGCGCAAGGCCTCGTCTTCCACCGCGGCAGGCGCATCGCCGTCGCCTTCGGGCGCGGTGCGGCCAAACAGGTCGAGCCACTGCGCCACTTCGCGCCCGGCGCGCTGGCGTTCACGTTCTTGCGGTGACACGGCGGGCGTGGCGGCAGGCGCGGCACCTGGCATGGCACCTGATGCGCGCACCGCGCCGGAGCGAAACGCCGCGCGCAGCGTCAGCGCCACGGCGTGCTTGCAGTTGTGGCCCACGGGGCAGTCGCAATCGCCGTCGAAACGGGTGATGCGGCCTGCGTCATCCACTTCGAGTTCCACGCCCACCTCATACACCTCGCCACGGCTGCCCTGCACCTCGCCGTTCAGGTGCCATTCGTGCCGGCTGGCGCCATAGAGCTCGCTGCTCATCACTTTCTGCGCCAGATACACCTCGCGCCCGCGCGCGTAGGTGCCGGGGTCAATGCGTTGCAGCAGGGTGGAGGGGTCGATGGAAAAGCGTGCGGCTTCGCCTGCGCTCATGGCGCGGCCTGGGCCAGCACGCCGCTGGCCTGCTGGTCGGCGTGGTAGCTGCTGCGCACCATCGCGCCCACGGCGGCGTGGGTGAAGCCCATGGCATACGCCTCGCGCTCGAACATCTTGAACACGTCGGGGTGCACGTAGCGGCGCACGGGAATGTGCGCGCTGCTGGGCGCCAGGTATTGGCCGATGGTGAGCATGTCCACGCCGTGCGCGCGCAAGTCGCGCATCACTTGCAGGATCTCGTCGTCCGTCTCGCCCAGGCCCACCATCAGGCCGCTCTTGGTGGGCACGTTCGGGTGCAGCGCCTTGAATTTTTTCAGCAGGTTGAGGCTGAAGGCGTAGTCGCTGCCGGGGCGCGCCTCTTTGTAGAGGCGCGGCACCGTCTCCAGGTTGTGGTTCATCACGTCGGGCGGCGCGGCTTTGAGGATTTCCAGCGCGCGGTCGTCGCGGCCACGGAAGTCGGGCGTGAGGATTTCGATCTGCGTGCCGGGCGACTTCTCGCGCGTGGCGCGGATGCAATCGACGAAGTGCTGGCTGCCGCCGTCGCGCAGGTCGTCGCGGTCGACGCTGGTGATGACCACGTATTTCAGCTTGAGCTGCGCGATGGTGCCCGCCAGGTTGGCCGGCTCGTTCACGTCCAGCGGGTCAGGGCGGCCATGCCCCACGTCGCAGAACGGGCAGCGGCGCGTGCACTTGTCGCCCATGATCATGAAGGTGGCCGTGCCGTGGCCGAAGCATTCGCCGATGTTGGGGCAGCTGGCTTCTTCGCACACCGTCACCAGATTGTTCTGGCGCAGGATGTCCTTGATCTCGTAAAAGCGCGTGCTGCTGGAGCCGGCCTTGACGCGAATCCACTCGGGTTTTTTCAGCGCCGGGGCATCGTTCTGCACCTTGATGGGGATGCGGCTGAGCTTGGCACCGGCCTTTTGCTTGGCGGTGGCGTCGTAGCTTGCGGAAGATTGGGCTTCGCGCACAACGGGGGCGTGCGGGCCGGTGGGTTGGGTCATGGTGATGGGTAGGTTTTTTGAACGCAAAGGGCGCAGAGGTCACGCAAGAAACGCAAAAAAGAAAACCTTGCATTTCTTTTTTGCGATTTTGGCGAAGCCTTTGCGCCCTTTGCGTTCAAGAAAGGGCCAAAAGCCGCTGCAACTGTGCTGCCAGCTGGTGCGCCGCCTCGTCCCACGAGGCCGAAACGCCGATTGTAGAAAGGTCAACCGTCGCCAGCTGCGCATAGCCGCAAGGGTTGATGCGCTGATAGGGCGATAGATCCATCGCCACGTTCAGCGCCAGGCCGTGGTAGGCGCGGTGCTGGCTCACCTTGATGCCCAAAGCGGCGATCTTGCCCAGCCCGGTGAAATCCGGCTGCGGCGCGGGCGAGCCGGGCACGCGCCGCTGCGGCTTTTGCGCCAGCGCGGCGTGGCTGAACGGGTCATTCAGCCGCACGTAAATGCCCGGCGCGCCGCCCACGCGGTGCCCCGTCACGCCAAAGTGCGCCAGCGTGCGGATCACCGCTTCTTCCAGCCGGTAGACGTATTCCTTGACGAAGATGCCGCGCCTTTTGAGGTCGATCAGCGGATACGCCACCACCTGCCCCGACCCGTGATAAGTCACTTGCCCGCCCCGGTCGGTGGGCACCACCGCGATGTCGCCCGGCAGCAGCACATGCTCCGGCTTGCCCGCCAGGCCGAGGGTGAAGACGGGTGGATGCTCGCAAATCCATAGCTCATCGCGCATGTCCACCAAGGCAGACTGCGTGAAGTCTTTCATGGCCTGGAAGGTGGGCGCGTAATCGACGCGGCCGAGAAAACGCGCGTCCAGGCTCATGCCAGGCTGCACGAGAGTGCCTGAGGCGGCTGGCTGGCAGGGCTTGAAGGGCAAGGTGGGCATGGCGGTGGGTTTCTACCTGGCGCTGCGATAGGCCTGTTGTGGCGAGTTCGGCGTGTTCGGCAGGGTCATGGCGATGCGCTGCTGCGCCAGCAGTGGCCGCAGGTAGTTTTGGCGGATGGATTCAGGGTTGCGTTGCAGCAGCAGTGCCAACTCATCCACCCGCCAGGATCGGTGGGCGCAGAGATCGGCCACCAGATCGCGCATGCGCTCTGGCGGGTGCCGGTGGCCGATGCCGCCCACGCGGGCGGCCAACTCGCCAGGCAGCTCGTTCAGCAAGGCCACGCGTGCGGGGTCGGGGTTGCTGGATAAGGCGGCTGGGTTGCTAGACAAGGTGTCTGGCTTACTGGATAAGCCCTCTGGCTTGCTGGATAAGGCACCAGAATCACTGGGCAAATCATCAGGCTTGGTCAACTTCTTCGTCGGCTGGTACCACGTGGCCGACCCCTTGCCCTGCTGGGAAAGCAGGCCCGCATCCCGCAGTCGCCGCAGCGCGTTGCTGGCAGTGAGCGTGTCAACCTTGTTCAGCGCGCGGTAGGTCGCGTTGTCGATGCCGCCCGCTTCGCGGGCCACCACGAGCGCACGGGCTTCCTCATTGCCCAGGTGCAAATCCCGGAACTGCGCCAGCCAGCGGACGTCGTCCTCGCCCAGAAAATGGTGGAAGAAGAACAGCACGCTGAACTGATCCTGGCTGCGGTCGGACTCGAACAGCGGCGGCACCAGTCCGGCCTTGTCCATCGCTTCGCGGATCGCGCGAATGCCGCTGCCCTTGGTCTCTGCGAAACGGGTTTCGTGCAGCACGGCGGCAATGTGCGGGTTGCGCGACATGGAGCCCGGCTCGCCCAGGTGGTCTCGCGACTTGAGCGAGAAGCCGGGGTTGCGGATTTCCAGCCGGTTGGCGTAGCGAATGACCTGCACCGGCGCATGCGCGCGGTAGCTGCGGTGCATCAGGGCATTGACCAGCACTTCGCGCAGGGCGCGCAGGGGGATGACCGGCTGATCGCTGCGCTGCAACTGCCCCTCCTCCAGCCCGAACGACTTGGGCAGGTCATCCAGAATGGCGGCCTGAACCCGGCGCAGCAGCGAAAACATGGGTGCGCGCAGCTCCACCGTATCGAACCGGCGCTCCGGGTGCGGCACCCATTCCCGCCCCGGCACACGGATGTAGTCCACCCGCGTCATCGGAAAGCTGCGCCGCAGGGCGACGGCTGTGCCAAACAGCAGCAAGCCCGCTACCGTGGGCTTCCATGCCCCGGCGGCATCGCGCCGAACGGCGTTCAGCGCACGCAGCAGGTCAAGGTCGGGCCAGCGAAGTTCTTCCGCGTCCGGGTTGGCTTCGGCGCGGGCCTGGCGGTAATCGGCGATGACCTCTTCGTCGAGGTCGTCCAGCGTGGCGTCGGCCACCAGGCCTGCGTCGAAGCTCTCATGCTGGCGCGATGCATACAGAGCCTCCAGATCGTCCTCGGTGCAGCGCTGGTCGGTGCTGCCAACACGACGCCACGCGCCTTTGGGCAAGCCGGTGGATTTGAAATAGACAGGCTTGTTTTGCGATGGCGCTTCGGGCACGCACACCACGATGACGGGCTTGCCCTCCAGCGATTCGGTGCGAATGTCTACTCGAAGGGGCATGTTGAACACCGAGGCGCACTGGCTGGCAAGGTCGGCACTGAGCTTGTCCGGGTCGGCCACGCCTTCGACCACATAGCCGGGAAACAGCGCCTGCTCGTCCGGTGCCACGCCGAGCAAAAGCCAGCCGTCACCCATCCGGGGTTCGTTGGCAAAGGCACAAATGGTTTCCAGCAGCGACTTGCCGACGTCCTGCGCGCGCTTGGCTTCAACGCGCTCGTTTTCGTCCAGCAGGGTCAGGCTTTCCAGCAGGTCTTGTGCATGCATGGCTGCGTCCGTCCGACCCTAACTTTCCACGCTGGCATGCACGGCGCTGAAGTCGCCTGCTGCCAGCGCTTGCCGTTGGATGCAGAAGCTGAGCGTGCCCGCGTCGCCAAAGCCAAGGCCGCCTGCGCTGCGCAAGGCCAGCAGCACGAGCCAGTCGACGGGTTCGCCACCCAGGGTTTCGGCGGCCTGTTCCTCGGGGCTGGCGTGCTGGGTGGCGATCCAGCCGTTGAGGGCATGCGCTTGCTCGCTGGCCAGCAGTGGCGGGGCGCTGCCTTCGTCGGCGGTGAGCAGGTGCTCGGTCAGCTCGGCGATGGCGGGCTGCCAGTGGTCGGGGGTTTCGCTTGCCAGGGCGTGCGCCCAGTGCGGGTGCCGCAGGGCGAGGTGGTGGGGGCGGCTCCAGGGCCAGGGCAGCGAGGCGGCCAGCCGCCAGTGCAGCGCCTGCTCGGGCGGGCGGCGCAGCCAGTCGGGGGCGTCGGGCTGCGTGCTTGCGTCCAGGTCGGGGTTGAGCCAACGGCTGTCCGGGCCATAGCGCCAGCGCCGCAGGTGCTCGCGCGGCACGTCCAGGTGCAGCACGTGCGGGGCGCTGCCGTCCATCGCGTCGCCCACGAAAAAGCTCAACAGCCCGGTGCGGGGCAGCCAGGGTTGCAGCGGGGCCAGATCGGGCAGGTGCAGCTGCGCAAGGAATTGGTAAAGCCGCCCGTCGGCATCGGCGGGGTGCGCCATGCCCTCGGGCAGGTCGGGGTCGCCGCCGGTGCGGGAGGCGCCGAGGGGCAGGGGCTGCGGGGGTGGGGCGGCGTCGGCCACCACGGCGAGGCGGCTTTCGGTGAGAACGAAGCGCCGGGCTTGTGCGTGCGCGCTGGTCTGGGCCGCCAGCGCGGCCAATTGCGCGTGCAGCGCGGGGTGGCTGGCGAGCGAGAACGGGTCGGGGCCGGGCGGCGCTGGGGTGGGGTGGGCGGGGTGCGTCATGAAGCCGTGGCAGGGTGCCGGAAAATCATAAGCCTCTGGGGGTGTATCTATGACCTTGCCGCTGTTTCTTCAAGCCGATGCGGGCGCGCATGCCGCTGGCTGTTGTCGCTTGCGCTGGGGGCGCGGCGGGTGAGGGCGCAGGGTGCGCTGTGGGCCACGCCGGGGGCGCTGTTGCTGGCGGTGGGGGTGTTGCTGGGTGTGGGCTTTCCGCTGGCCCGGCTGGCGCGCGAAGGGGGTGTGCCTGCGCTGGTGTGGGCGCTGCTGATTTCGGGCAGCGCGTTTGCGGTGCTGGGGGGGTGGCTGCTGCTGGTGCGCCGGCGTGTGGTGCTGAATGCGCAGCACGCGCGCTATTTCGCGGTGACGGCGCTGGTGTCTTATGCGCTGCCCAATCTGCTGGTGTTTGCCGTCATCGTGCATTTGGGCGCGGGCGTGACGGCGATGTTGTTCACCTTGTCGCCGCCATTGACCGCGCTGCTGTCGCGCCTGGCGCACCTGCGCGCGCCCAGCCGGCTGGAATATGCGGGCATTGCCTTCGGCTTTGCGGGCGCGGCGCTGGTGGCGGCGGCGCGGGGCGAGGTGGAGCGGCCGGCAGACTGGCTGTGGGTGGGCCTGGGGCTGCTGGTGCCGCTGCTGCTGGCGGTGGGCAATGTGTACCGCAGCCTTGACTGGCCCGCGCGCGCCGACGCGACCTGGCTGGCCGTGGGCAGCCACGGCGTGGCGCTGGTGCTGCTGCTGGCGGCGGCGGCCATGACGGGGGAGCTGGGCGCGCTGCCGTCGCTGGCGCAGCTGCCGTGGTTGACGGCAGGGCAGGCGGCCGCCAGTGCCTTGATGTTTCCGCTGTTTTTCCGCTTGCAGCAGGCGGGCGGGCCGGTGCTGCTGAGCCAGATCGGCACCGTGGGCGCGGGGGTGGGCGTGCTGGTGGGCGCGGGCCTGCTGGGCGAGCGCTATGCGCCGCAGGTGTGGGGCGGGCTGGCGCTGATTGCGCTGGGCATTGGGCTGACGCTGTGGGCCAGGCGCGCTGTTTACTACGATGGCGGCCCCAGGTGAACGAACAAACAGATGTGATGCGAAGGCAAGGGATGAAGGCGTGCGCCACCGCCGCGCTGGCGGCGCTGCTGGCGGGCTGCGAGGCGGTGCCGACGGCAGAGGGCGGGCCGGATGTGGCTGCCGAGGGTGTGGCTGCGCCTGCTGTTGCTGCCTCTGGCGCGGCGTCGGCCCCCGCGGCCCCTGCGGCGCTGCCGGCGCATTTTCAGAGCGGCGGTTTTTCGGTGCATTGGCGCCAGCCCGCGCCGCGTGGGCCGGGCGATGACGTGCAGGTCGAGCACGAAGGCCGCGACGTGCGCGTGGTGGTCACCAGTGTGGACGGGCGCGGGCAGATGGAGCTGTGGCCGCTGCGCGGGGTGTGGCCGCACGCGGTGCAGGTGCAGTTTCAGCACGCGGCGGGCCAGCCGTTCGACACGCTGGAGGGCGTGCGCCTGCAAGTGCTCAACCCCGCGCACCAGGCGGGCAATGAAGAGCCGCCGCCCGTGCCCGATGGCTTCATCGTCTGGCAGCGCGAGGGCCGCATGGCCGTGTCGCTGCCCGGCGGCTGGCCCGCGCAGCGGCAGGGGCTGCGCGTGACCTGGGTGAACCGCTATGGGCAGTAGGTGCGGCCATGCGATGTGTATGCTGGAGGAGTGAATATCATGATAGCTGCTTGCGTACGTATTTAAAAATTTTCAGATACGTTTATATATTAAAATGTTTTAAAACGTGCGCAAGCAGCTATCATTTATTTTATATCACAACACCCAACGCGCCATCGGGTGGGTAGACAGCGCGCGGTACAGCTCGTCGAGCTGCTCGCGGCTGGTGGCGGTCACGGTGAGCGTCAGGCCCAGGTATTTGCCGCCGCCGCTTTCGCGCTGCTCGATGGTGCTGGCGTCGAACGCGGGGTCGAACTGCCGGGCGATGTGCGTCATGGCCTCGGCAAAGCCGTCTTCGTTCACCCCCACCACCTTGATCGGAAAGGCGCTGGGATAGTCGATGAGCGACTCGCGCTGCTCGGGGCTGAGCGTCACGGTCGGCGTGGTGCCGTTGCCGGGTGGCGGGGGCGTGTCGGGTGGGGTCATGGCTTGAAAAGCGCCTCCTTGGCGCGCTGGTAACCGGCGTGCAGCCGCGCATACACCGGGCCGGGCTGGCCGCTGCCCACGGGCTGGCCGTCGAGCGTGGTCACCGGCAGCACCTCCTTGGTGGCCGACGACAGCATCAGCTCGTCGGCGGCCAGCACTTCACCGCGCGTGATGCGGCGCAGCTCGAAGCCGATGCCCGCCTCGGCGCACAGCTCTTCGATCACGCCGTAGCGAATGCCTTCCAGCACCAGGTTGCTCTTGGGCGGGCCGGCCACCGCGCCGTTTTTCACCACCCACACATTGCTGGCCGCCGCCTCGCTCAGGCAGCCATCGCGAAACATCACCGTCTCCAGCGCACCCTGCTCGAAACTGATCTGCCGCGCAAACACCGCGCCCAGCAGGCTGATCGACTTGATGTGCGCCTTCTGCCAGCGAAAGTCATCCGCCGTCACGCACGCCACACCCTGCGCGCGCTGCTCGGGCGTGGGCGCTTTCATCGGCAGGCAGGTGCCGAACACCGTGGGCGTCAGCCCGGGCAGCATCGGGTGATCGCGCAGCGCCACGCCACGCGTGACCTGGAAGTAGAAAAACCAGTCCAGAGGCGGCTCTTGCGCGTCAGCGCCTGCCGATGCGCCGTAGGCAGCGATCAGATCCAGCGCAATCTGGTTCCACTGCGCGCGCGAATACGGGTTGGGAATGCGCGTTTCCGCCAGGCTGCGCTCCAGCCGCGCCATGTGCTGCTCGAAGCGAAAACCGCGTGGGGCAAGCGCCGGCTGCCCGTAATACGCGATGCCCTCGTACACCCCGTCGCCAAAAATGAAGCCCCGATCCAGCGGGCTGATGCGCGCCTCGGGCAAAGAGGTGATCTCGCCGTTCAGAAAACACGGCAAGGGCGGCAAATGAGCGGCAAAGTCATGGGCCATGGCAAACAGCGCGGCGCAAGCCGCAGGAGTCAATGAAGGAAAGCCATTGTCCCGCAAGCCCCGCGCCCCGCACGGCAACGCCGGTCTGTCAGACAGTATGCCCTCCACCCATCGGCGACACACTATAATCAGAGGCTTTGCAGTCGTAGCCAGACGTAAACTGCGTGTAATTCGCGATGGTCAGAATCGATGCTGCCAGCGCAGGCAAACCAGCGCAAGGCGGGTGGGCGCAAGAGGCAGATGATGCCCCTGAAGCCACCTTCAAGCCCTTGAGCGCCGAAGAGGCGCACGCATGGCGCGCCGCGCATCCGCCACTTTCCCCTTGGCCAGTGGTCGGGGTTCAGGCGGTGGCCGCACTGATCGTCGTGGCCTTGGCGTGGCTGGTGTCGGCGGGCGATATGCCTGCCACCCGGTCGGCTGCCTACGGCGCGCTGGCGGCGTGGTTGCCTGCGGCGATGTTCGCCCGCATGGTGGCCCGCCGGATGCGACTGCAAACCCACGCCGCCAGCGCACTGCTTGCGCTGATGGTGTGGGAGGCAATCAAAATCGCCTTGACCGTGGCGCTGCTGCTGGCAGCACCCAAGGTTCTGGCGCAGGTGCACTGGCTGGCCTTGCTGGCCGGTTTTGTGGTGACGATCAAGGCCGCCTGGGCGGCCTTGTGGCTGATGTCGGCGTGCCGGCTGGCCGTGCAAGCAAAGTGAATTTCAAAGAATTGGTGACACATGGCCGCTGAAACCACTGGACAAGCCCCCAACGCTGGAGCGTACATCCAGCACCATTTGCAGCATCTGCAAAGCACCCTGGGCCTGGAAAAAACCAAGCAGACCAGCCTGGTCGATTTCGGCGTCTTCAACGTCGACTCCGTGTTCTGGTCCATCGCCATGGGCGTGCTCGGCTGCTGGCTGCTTTGGCTGGGCGCGCGCAAAGCCACCTCCGGCGTGCCGGGCCGCTTTCAGGCCGCCGTCGAAATCCTGGTCGAAATGGTCGAGAACCAGGCCAAGGGCGTCATCCACAACGCCAAGAGCCGCAAGCTCGTCGCGCCGCTGGCGCTCACCGTGGCGGTGTGGATCTTCCTGATGAACGCCATGGATCTGGTGCCCGTCGATCTGGTGCCCCACGCTTGGCACACCGCCGGCCCTGCCATGGGCTTTTCCGACTACATGCGCGTGGTGGCCACCGCCGATCTGTCCACCACGCTGGGCCTGTCGCTGAGCGTGCTGCTGGTCTGCCTGTTCTACAACATCAAGATCAAGGGCCTGGGCGGCTGGGCGCACGAGCTGGTGTCCGCCCCCTTCGGCGCGCACCCCGTGCTGTGGCCCGTCAACCTGCTGATGCAGATCATTGAATACGTCGCCAAGACCGTCTCGCACGGCATGCGACTGTTCGGCAACATGTTTGCCGGCGAACTCGTTTTCATGCTGATCGCCCTCATGGGCGGCGTATGGGCCTGGCAGTTCAACCCCCTCGCAGGCGGGTTCTGGCTGGGTATCGGGCACGTGATTGCGGGTTCCGTGTGGGCCATCTTCCACATCCTGATCATTACGCTGCAAGCGTTCATCTTCATGATGCTGACGCTGATCTACGTGGGTCAGGCGCACGACGCGCACTGAGTTCCGCAATTTCCCTTTTCTTCAACTTCTCTTTTTTCTTTTAGGAGCAATCATGGAAAACGTTCTCGGCCTCGTCGCACTGGCTTGTGGTCTCATCGTCGGCCTGGGCGCCATCGGCGCATCCATCGGCATCGCGCTGATGGGCGGCAAGTTCCTCGAATCGTCGGCCCGCCAGCCCGAGCTGATGAACGAGCTGCAAACCAAGATGTTCGTGCTGGCCGGCCTGATCGACGCCGCCTTCCTGATCGGCGTGGCCATTGCCCTGCTGTTTGCCTTCGCCAACCCGTTCACCCTCGCCTAATCGCCTGGACCTTTCGCGACTGAAAGGAGTCAACACGTGAATATCAACGCGACCCTGTTCCTGCAGGCCGTTGTCTTCGCGATCCTGGTGTGGTTCACGATGAAATACGTGTGGCCCCCGATCGCGAAGGCGCTGGACGAGCGGGCGCAGAAAATCGCCGACGGCCTCGCTGCCGCCGACAAGGCCAAGACCGAGCTCGCCGCCGCCAACAAGCGCGTCGAGGCCGAGCTGGCCACCTCGCGCAACGAGACGGCGACCCGCCTGGCCGACGCCGAGCGCCGCGCCCAGCAGATCATCGAAGACGCCAAATCGCGCGCCACCGATGAAGCCGGCAAGATCATCACCGCTGCCAGGGCCGAGGCCGAGCAGCAGGCCGTGCAGGCGCGTGAAGCCCTGCGCGAGCAGGTGGCTGCGCTTGCCGTCAAGGGTGCCGAGCAAATTCTGCGCAAGGAAGTCAACCCCACGGTGCATGCGGATCTGCTGTCCCGTCTGAAGACCGAGCTCTGAGCGACTCAGGGCAAGGGGCAAAGGAAACGACCATGGCAGAACTCGCCACCATTGCAAGACCGTACGCCGAGGCCTTGTTCCAGGTCTCGCGTGCCGACCCGGGGGCCACGCAGTCCTGGCTGGACGGCCTGGCCGTGGCGGCGGGCAACGATGAGTTGCTGCAATTTGCCGCCAACCCGCGGGTCAACGCCAGCCAGGTGTTCCACGTCGTCACCAGCGTGCTGAAAGCACCGCTGCCCGAGCGCGGCGTGAACTTCCTGCGGACGGTGATCGACAACGATCGCCTGCCCGTGCTGCCCGAAGTGGCGCGCCAGTTTCGCGCGCTTGCCAACGAGGTCAGCGGCACGTCCGACGCCGTGATCCAGAGCGCCTTCCCCATCGGGGATGCCGAGCTGGGCGCGCTGGTCGCCACGCTGGAGCAGCGCTTTGGCCGCAAGCTGCGCGCCACGGTGCAACTCGATCCTTCGCTGATCGGCGGCGTGCGCGTGGCGGTGGGCGACGAAGTGCTGGACACCTCCGTCAAGGCCCGCCTGGAACAAATGAAGACAGCCCTCACGGCCTGATGCCGCGCATCAGGCCCGAGGCTCCTCGATAAAACCCTTTAGGACAAGGAAAGAGTCATGCAACTCAATCCCGCAGAAATTTCAGAACTGATCAAGAGCCGCATCGAGGGCCTGGGCGTCAGCGCCGACGTGCGCAACCAGGGCACCGTCGTGGCGGTGACGGACGGCATCGTGCGCGTGCACGGCCTGTCCGACGCCATGCAAGGCGAGATGCTGGAGTTTCCTCCCTCCGCCGACGGCCAGCCCAGTTTCGGTCTGGCCCTGAACCTTGAGCGCGACTCCGTTGGCGCCGTGATTCTGGGCGAATACGAGCACATCTCCGAAGGCGACACCGTCAAGTGCACGGGCCGCATTCTCGAAGTGCCCGTCGGCCCCGAGCTGATTGGCCGCGTGGTCAACGCCCTGGGCCAGCCCATCGACGGCAAGGGCCCGATCAACGCCAAGATGACCGACGTGATCGAGAAGGTTGCGCCGGGCGTGATCGCGCGCAAGTCGGTTGACCAGCCGGTGCAAACCGGCCTGAAGGCCATCGACTCCATGGTGCCCATTGGTCGTGGCCAGCGCGAGCTGATCATCGGCGACCGCCAGACTGGCAAGACGGCCGTGGCGATCGACACGATCATCAGCCAGAAGGGCCAGGACATGGTTTGCGTGTACGTGGCCATCGGCCAGAAAGCCTCGTCCATCAAGAACGTGGTGCGCGCACTGGAGCAGCACGGCGCGATGGACTACACCATCGTCGTGGCCGCTTCCGCCTCCGAATCCGCCGCCATGCAGTACGTGTCGGCCTACTCCGGCTGCACCATGGGCGAGTACTTCCGCGACCGTGGGCAGGACGCGCTCATCATCTACGACGATTTGTCCAAGCAGGCCGTGGCCTACCGCCAGGTGTCGCTGCTGCTGCGCCGCCCGCCGGGCCGCGAAGCTTATCCCGGCGACGTGTTCTATCTCCACAGCCGTCTGCTGGAGCGCGCAGCCCGCGTGAACGCCGACTACGTCGAAGCCTTCACCAAGGGTGAAGTCACGGGCAAGACCGGCTCGCTCACTGCGCTGCCCATCATCGAAACGCAGGCCGGCGACGTGTCCGCCTTCGTGCCGACGAACGTGATCTCGATCACCGACGGCCAGATCTTCCTGGAAACCAACCTGTTCAACGCCGGCATCCGCCCCGCCATCAACGCGGGTATCTCGGTGTCACGCGTCGGTGGTGCGGCCCAGACCGATCTGATCAAGAAGCTCTCCGGCGGCATCCGTACCGACCTGGCGCAGTACCGTGAACTGGCCGCCTTCGCGCAGTTCGCCTCTGACCTCGATGCTGCCACCAAGAAGCAGCTCGACCGCGGTGCCCGCGTGACCGAGCTGCTCAAGCAGCCGCAGTACGCGCCGCTGCCCATCAGCCTGATGGCCGCCTCGCTGTTCGCCGTGAACAAGGGCTACATGGACGACGTGGACGTCAAGAAGATCCTGCCCTTCGAGCAAGGCCTGCACAGCCACCTGAAAGACAAGCACGCCGAGCTGCTGAACAAGATGGAAGCGGGCAAGGCGATCGACAAGGACAAGGAGCTGGAAGCCGCGCTGACGGCCGCCGTCGAGGGCTTCAAGAAGTCCTTCGTCTGATCCGCTTGACGAAAGGACACTGAGCTATGGCAGTCGGCAAGGAAATCCGCGGCAAGATCAAATCGGTGGAAAACACCAAGAAGATCACCAAGGCCATGGAAATGGTGGCCGCGAGCAAGATGCGCAAGGCGCAGGATCGCATGCGCGCCGCCCGCCCCTACGCCGAGAAGGTGCGCAACATCGCGGCCCACCTCGGCGAAGCCAACCCCGAATACGTCCATCCCTTCATGAAGGTCAACGACGTGAAGAAGGCGGGCATCATCGTGGTGACCACGGACAAGGGCCTGTGCGGCGGCATGAACACCAACGTGCTGCGCGCCGTGACCGGCCGCCTGCGCGAGTGGCAGGCCGCAGGCGTCGCCGTGGACACCGTGGCGATCGGCAACAAGGGCCTGGGCTTTCTGTCCCGGGTGGGTGCCAAGGTGGTGTCTCAGGTGACCCAACTGGGTGATACCCCCCACCTCGAAAAGCTGATCGGGCCGGTGAAAACCCTGCTCGACCAGTACGAGAAGGGCGAGTTGAGTGCGGTGTACATCGCCTACACCCGCTTCATCAACACCATGCGACAGGAAGCGGTGATCGAGCAGCTGCTGCCCCTGTCGGGCGAGAAGATGCAGGAAGAAACCCGTGAAAGCGGCCAGGAACATGCCTGGGACTACATCTACGAGCCCGACGCGCAAAGCGTGATCGATGACCTGCTGGTGCGTTACGTCGAATCGCTGGCCTACCAGGCCGTGGCCGAGAACATGGCCTCCGAGCAATCGGCACGCATGGTGGCCATGAAGGCTGCCACCGACAACGCCGGCAACGTGATCAACGAACTCAAGCTGGTCTACAACAAGACCCGCCAGGCGGCAATCACCAAGGAACTGTCCGAAATCGTGGCGGGTGCCGCAGCGGTCTGACCGGCAGCCACGCCAACCACATCATTTGGAGCAAAAAACATGGCCCAAGAGAATATGACGACGAACGCCGGTGGCGTTCAGGGAAAAATCGTGCAGTGCATCGGCGCCGTGGTGGACGTCGAGTTCCCGCGTGACCAGATGCCCCGCGTGTACGACGCACTCAAGATGGACGGCTCGGCCCTTACGCTGGAAGTGCAGCAGCAGCTCGGCGACGGCCTGGTGCGCACCATTGCGCTGGGTTCGAGCGACGGCCTGCGCCGTGGCATGGTGGTGAGCAACACCGGCCACCCGATCACCGTGCCGGTGGGCCAGGCCACGCTGGGCCGCATCATGGACGTGCTGGGCAGCCCCATCGACGAGCGCGGCCCTGTGAGCCACGAGCAGACCGCCTCCATCCACCGCAAGGCACCCACCTATGACGAGCTGTCGCCCTCGCAGGAGCTGCTGGAAACCGGCATCAAGGTGATCGATTTGATCTGCCCCTTCGCCAAGGGCGGCAAGGTGGGCCTGTTCGGCGGCGCTGGCGTGGGCAAGACCGTGAACATGATGGAACTCATCAACAACATCGCCAAGGCGCACTCGGGCCTGTCCGTGTTCGCCGGCGTGGGTGAGCGCACCCGCGAGGGCAACGACTTCTACCACGAGATGGCCGACTCCAAGGTCGTCGATCTGGAAAACCTGGGCAACTCCAAGGTGGCCATGGTCTACGGCCAGATGAACGAGCCGCCCGGCAACCGCCTGCGCGTGGCGCTGACGGGCCTGACCATCGCCGAGAGCTTCCGCGACGAAGGCCGCGACGTGCTGTTCTTCGTGGACAACATCTACCGCTACACGCTGGCCGGCACCGAAGTGTCCGCCCTGCTGGGCCGCATGCCTTCCGCCGTGGGCTACCAGCCGACGCTGGCCGAGGAAATGGGCCGCCTGCAAGAGCGCATCACCTCCACCAAGGTGGGCTCCATCACCTCGATCCAGGCCGTGTACGTGCCTGCGGACGACCTGACCGACCCCTCACCCGCCACCACCTTTGCCCACCTGGACTCCACCGTGGTGCTCTCGCGCGACATCGCCGCACTGGGCATCTACCCCGCCGTGGACCCGCTCGACTCCACCAGCCGCCAGCTCGATCCGCTGGTGGTGGGCGAGGAGCATTACAACGTCGCCCGCCAGGTGCAGGGCACCTTGCAGCGCTACAAGGAGCTGCGCGACATCATCGCCATTCTGGGCATGGACGAACTCAGCCCCGAAGACAAGCTGGCCGTGGCCCGCGCGCGCAAGATGCAGCGTTTCCTGTCGCAGCCCTTCCACGTGGCCGAAGTGTTCACCGGCTCGCCCGGCAAATACGTGTCGCTGAAAGACACCATCCACGGCTTCAAGATGATTGCCGACGGCGAGTGCGATGCCATGCCCGAGCAGGCGTTCTACATGGTTGGCACCATCGAAGAGGCCATGGAAAAGGCCAAGAAAGTCTGACCTTCGGGTTCGGCGTTCGGCGTTCGGCGTTGAGCGTGTTGATCGTGTTTTCACACTCAACGCTCAACGCTCGGCGCTCAACCAGGAGAGAACATGGCCAACACCATTCATGTTGATGTGGTTAGCGCGGAAGAGTCCATCTTCTCGGGCGATGCCACCTTTGTCGCGCTGCCCGGCGAGCAGGGCGAGCTGGGCATCTACCCACGCCACACGCCGCTGATCACGCGCATCAAGCCCGGCTCGGTGCGCATCACCAAGGCCAATGGCGAGGAAGAGTTCGTCTTCGTGGCCGGTGGCATTCTGGAGGTGCAGCCCCAGACGGTGACCGTGCTGTCCGACACCGCCATTCGCGGCAAGGACCTGGACGAGGCCAAGGCCAGCGAAGCGCGCCAGCAGGCCGAAGAAGCGCTCAAGAACGCCAAGAGCGAGATCGACATGGCGCGCGCCACGTCCGAGCTGGCCGTGCTGGCGGCCCAGATCGCGGCCTTGCGCAAGTACCGCCAAAAGCGCTGAAAGCCTGGCTGCGCGCCGGAACGAGCCATGTCTCAGCCGTTCTCGCTCGCAGGCCATTGCCTGCCGTCCGAAGCCCGCCGCAAGGCGGGCTTTCTTTTTGACAAATAGTGCCTGGCAGCGCCAGCGGCACGTTCCTAGAATGGCAAGGATGTTCGCAGGCAAGGCTCGGGCGGGTGAAAACGTCCAGATCAAGGCGGCGGCGCTTCTCGTCACCGAGGGAGCGCTGGTGGAGCTGAGCGCGTCCGACGCACGCGAAATCGTCGGCTACATGCGCCCGCAGCTCGTCAAGACCGGTGCGGTGGTCATTCGCGAAGGCGAGGCCACGCACACGGACTTCATGGCGCTGCTGCTGGACGGGGAGGTCACGGTGGAAAACACCGTCGCCGCCGCGCACGACAGCATGGTCGTGTCGGTGCTGGGCCCCGGCAGCCTGATTGGCGACATGGGGATCATTGACGGGCGCCCGCGCTCGGCCACCTGCACGGCGGCCACCGATCTGGCCCTGGCCGTGCTCACGCGCCAGGCCATGACCCGGCTGATGGACGAACGCCCGGCCGTGGCCGCGCGCCTGCTCATGGCCATGTCCAAGCGCATTGCCGACCACCTGCGCGAGACCAACCGCAAACTGATGACCTTCGCCCAGGTCAGCAAGGCGCTGCAACAGGAGCTGGACGCGGCCCACGGCGTGAACAAGCGCCTGCTCGACCAGCTGGCCAGCCTGAGCCGCTCTGCCTCCCGGGCGTCTGCCCCGCCCGGCTGAACGGAACGCGCATGTGATAGACAGGCGTCCCCGCAAGCACCCCCTGTTCCCTGCCGCCGTCCGTCGCCGGCACGTCCTGGGCATTCTTGCGGCCTTGCCTGTGGCGGCGGGCGCGACGCCGGATGCGGTGATGGGCATCGCCGCTGGCGCAGGGCAGGTGCACGGCGCCTGGTGGCAGCTGCACATCGTGCCCGGCGGCACCGCGTACTTCTATCAGTCATCGACCCGTCCCGGGGGCTCCTCGCTGGGCCAGTTCGACCTTTCGGACGCCGTGCTGCCGATGCTGTCCGACGTGCTCCGGGCGCACGACTTCTGGGGGCTGCCCCGGCGCATCAACCCGCCGCTGCAGCCTTTGCACGCACCGGCTTACTGGGTGGATGTCCGTGCGGCCAGCCGGCGGCACCGCGTGGACCTTGACGCGCCTGGCGACCCGCTGCGCAGCGACGAAATGCGCCGTTTCTGGGCGGTGTGGGAGGCGGTGTGGGCACACGCGCCGGTGCGGCCCGGCCGCGATCTGAGGCAGCAGCCATGAAGCTGCGCCGCGGCTTGGCTGGACTGGCGCTGGGCGTGGCGTCGCTTGGCGTCTGGGGCGCTGGCGGCGATGCCGGTGCCTTGTGCGGCGACGAGGGGCGGGCCGACACGCTCGTGTCGGCATACCACGATGGCGGACTGTCCGGGGGCAACAGCTGGAGCCTCTTGCTCGCGCCCGATGGCGCGGCCTATGTCCACCTCATCGCCAACGGCTCGCCGCACGGGCAGATTCAGGGCCGCTATTTTCTCCATCCGGACGAACTGGCCGCCATTGAACAACGGGCGCGTGAGCACGGTTTCGAGGCGCTGACCGACATGACAGGCGCGCCGCAAGCGCAAGGCACCACGGGCCTGCATGTGCTGACGATGCAGGCCGGTGGCAAGCGCAAGACGGTGAAGGTGACAGGCCAGGTGCCGCCATCGCCCGAGCTGCGCCGGTTCTGGGCGGTGTGGGACGCGGTGTGGGCCACGGTGCCACTGCGGCCCGCGCGGCCAGGCATGCCCTGACGAGCCGAGGCACACGCGGCCACCGCGAGACACCACTTTCATGGTGACGCACGGCGTGGCCGCCAGGGCGAACGTGATGCTCTGCATGAAGGCGCGGCCTGGGCACCACACCGCAGTGCAGCGCGCACGAATGTAGCCCTTCAGGCCGCTGGCTTTTGGGGCCATGCATCGACAAGAACACGGCATCCGAAGACAATCGGCCCGACTGTTTCGAGTTGTTAAATCTCCCCCGTTCATCCCCGTGTCCCATCGTTACGCCCTAGTGGGCCTTACACCCAGCGAGCGCTCGCTGCTTGACGCGCTGTTCGCCCAGGAGGGCGAGCAGTTGCGGCGCGTCAACCGGACGCAGGATGCGCACCTGCTGCTGGTCAACGGCGATGACCGCGCCACCATCGAGCGCGTGCGCGCGGAAAACCCTGCCGCCTTGCTGGTGCTGGTGGGCCAGCCGCCCACCGCTGCGCGCCATGCGCTGGCGCACCTGCCCGTGATGCGTCGGCCACTCAGTGTGGCGGGCGCGGTGGCCGTGCTCGGCACGCTGGACTGGCCCGATGGCGCGCAGAGCGCTGCCTCCACGGGTTTTGACCACACCTTCGGCACGTCGACCTATCCGCCGAGCGAACCGCTCCCGCCGCCCGCCGCACCTGCGCCGCCGCGGCCCGAGGCCATGCGCGCGCCTGCGGCGGCAGCTTCCGTGGCGTCTGCCGTCGTGGCCGCGGGCGATTCCGCGCCGTTTGCGCCCACCACCGCTTCTGCGCCCATCAGCACGCAGCCGCCGCCTGCCCTTGCAGCGCCAGCGGCGCGCGTGCCGATGTCGGCGCGCCACACCTGGGCCGTGTCCGAGCCGGTGCCCGTGGCACCCGCCATCGCACGCCGTGCGATGCCCGAGCCGCCGCCCTCGGTGCCGGGCGACATGTGGGCCGAGCCGCCTGCCGACGTGCTGGTCGTTTCGCTACGCCCGCTGCCCGAGGCGTCCACCTTGCCGCGCGGGCTGCGGCGCATGGGCTGCAGCGTGCGCGTCATGGGCAGCGTGCGCGAAGCCCTGGCCGAGATCCGGCGCGGCACGGCCCGCTTCGTGTTTCTTGACCACGCCTCGCTCGGCGATCAGCTGCTGCCGCTGGCGCGCGCCGTCAACGTGGGCCGCGCGGTGCCGGGTCAGGCCCCTTATCTGGTGGTGGTGGCGCATGGCGGCTCGGTCTTCGACCGCCTGCGCGCCCGCATGACCAGCTGCACCTGGATGAGCGTGCCGCTGAACCGCGAACGGCTGATAGCCTTTTTCGCTCGGCGTGGATTGACGCTGCCTGCCGTGGATTGAGTGCATCCGCACACCATGACAAGCGGGATATAACAAAAAAATAGCTTCTTGCGTACGGTTTAAAGCATTTTCAGGCATTAATGTATCTGAAAATGCTTTAAACCGTACGCAAGAAGCTATCTTTTATTGTGATCGTCCTCGCAGCACTGCCAGCAAGGCTGCACCGAGGATCAGCGCGCCGCCCAGCCAGGTGGCCGCATCCGGCCAGGACGCGCCCAGCAGCACGGCCGAGGCGCTGGCAAACACCACCTCCGACAGCATGATGAGCGAGGTGACCTGCGCCGGCAGGCGTGCCGCCCCGTATTGCAGCGCCAGGTTGCCGCTCAGAAATGCCAGACCCAGCAGCAACGCCCACGGTGTCCATTCCCAGTTGGGCGCAGGCGGCTGGCCGGCCGCGCCCACCACCAGCAGCGCCAGCGTGGTCGACAGCACAAAGCCGCCGCCAAACATGGCCACCGCGCGCGCATCGGCCGGCGTGGCGCGCCAGCGGCGCAGCAGCGTGTTGGTCAGCGCAAAGCCAAAGCCCGCCATCAGCGCCAGCGCGTCCGCCAGGCCCGGCGGCGCTTCACCCGCAGGGCCGGCAGCGGCGGGCCGGCCCAGCACCAGCGCCACACCCGCCAGCGCCAGCACCAGCCGCAGCAGCGCCGCTGGCGTGGGCCGCTCGCCCAGCAGCCACCAGGCCAGCCCGGTCGACCACAGCGGCATCAGATAAAAAAGCAGCACCACGCGCATCACGTCGCCAATCGTCACGCCCCAGTTGAAGCCCACGTTGGTCAACCCCGCCGACACCGCCAGCAGCAGCAGCCACGGGTGCTGCCGCACCCCGCGCAGCCCGGCAGGCCGCACGGCCAGCAGCAGCGCCAGCGCCCCGCCATAAATCAGCGAGGTGGCCCACAGCGGATGCAGCCCATGCTGATGCAGCGCCTTGAACGCGATCCACGACAGCCCCCACACCAGCGCGTTCAGCACCAGCGCCAGCACGGGCAGTGCAGCGGGGCTATGCATGGCGAATGACGGCGCTCCGGCAAGCGCATGACAAATGACCTACAGCACCGGGCTGCACCGTGCTTTCGTCATTCGTCATTGAGCGAAGCGAAGTCATTGCTCATCCCCGCGCAACCCCGTACGCAAGGGGATCATTCTTTCCTGGCGATGTGCAGCAGGCTCTCGACTTCCGTGGCGTGGTGCCGCAGGTTGTGCCCGTGCCAGAGCTGCACCAGCCCCATCGACGCCACCACCACCGCGCCAAACAGCGCAATCGCGCCAAAGGCCGACAGCCCCAGCCCGGTGCTGGCGCTGTACATCAGCCCCAGCACCAGAATGCAGGCCTGCTCGTTGAAGTTCTGCACCGCGATGGAGCGGCCCGCGCCCATCAGGTTGTGCCCCCGGTGCTGCAAGAGCGCGTTCATCGGCACCACGATGTAGCCGCCCAAGGCACCCATCACGATCAGAAACGGCACCGCCACCCACAGGTGCTTGATGAACACCATGCAGACCACCAGCGCGCCCATCAGCATGCCCAGCGGCATCACCGTGGTGGCGCGGTCCAGCCGCACCCGCATCGAGGCGTAAATCGCCCCCGCCGCCGTGCCGATGGCCACCACGCCCACCAGGCTGGCCGCCTGCGTGGTGTTGAAATGCAGCGCCGCCGCCGCCCACGCCAGCACGATGTAGCGCATGTTGCCCGACACGCCCCAGAACAGCGTGGTGGTGGCCAGCGAGATCTGGCCCAGCTTGTCATGCCACAGGCGCGCGTTGCAGCGGCGGAAGTCGGGCAGCAGCGCCAGCTTGTTGCGGGGCATGGGGCGCATCTCGACCCCCGTGTGCGGAATGCGCAGATTGATCGCCGCCGCCAGCGCGTACACCCCCATCAGCGTGGCAATCGCGGCCTCGGGCGGCGTGGTGATGCCCGTGTCGAAGAACGGGAAGTCGATGCCCAGCAGCAGCGACGACAGCGCCGGCCCCACCAGCTGCCCGCCCAGCAGCACGCCCAGGATGATGGAGGCAATCGTCAGCCCCTCGATCCAGCCATTGGCCTTGACCAGCTGCGACGGCGGCAGCAGCTCGGTCAGGATGCCGTACTTGGCCGGCGAATACGCCGCCGCCCCCAGCCCCACGATGGCGTAAGCCAGCAGCGGGTGCCCACCGAACAGCATGGCCACGCAGCCCACCACCTTGATGGCATTGCTGATGAACATCACCTGCCCCTTGGGCCGCGAGTCGGCAAACGCCCCCACCCAAGGGGCCAGCACCACGTAAAACAGCGCAAACATCGGCACCAGCGCCGCGCCCTGCCAGGTGGGCGAGCCGCTGGCGCGCAGCAGCTCCACCGCCGCCACGAACAGCGCGTTGTCGGCCAGCGAGCTGAAAAACTGCGCGGCCATGATGGTGTAGAAGCCGCGTTTCAAGCCGGTGGCCCTCCTGATGCGCGGCGGCACGCAGTGAGGGGCTTGTGCACGCACGCATCTTGGTAGGCTGGGTAGAGCGAAGCGAAACCCAGCAAACCGGCTCGCGAGAACGCTGGGTTTCGCTTCGCTCTACCCAGCCTACGAGGCAGCGGCCCCTTCGGCGTGCAAGCCCCGGCCGGCGAGGGAGCCACAGCCGTTCCCACCCGCGCATCGGTGACGAGATCAGGAAGAAGGGCTGAAGCGGCGCTGGCGCATGCGCACTGGCCAACGCGGGACGGGGTGACTGCCAAAATGTGTCTGCTCTTGAAAAAGCTGCCGGGTTATAGCACGCAGGTTTGCACCCCGGTGGAAGGGTTTGCCGGGGCATGCGGGTGCCAGAATCCGTGACACACGCCCTTGGCCCAATGCCCCATTCGCCCCATCGCCCCATGCCCCGCCCCATCCACGCCACCCTCCACACCGACGCGCTGCGCCACAACATCGCGCGCCTGCGCGCCGCCGCCCCCGGCGCGCGCGTGTGGGCCATCGTCAAGGCCAACGCCTACGGCCACGGCATCGAGCGCGCGTTCGACGGCCTGCGCGCTGCCGACGGCTTTGCCCTGCTCGACCTGGCCGAAGCCGAGCGCGTGCGCGTCCTTGGCTGGCGCGGCCCCATTCTGCTGCTGGAGGGCGTGTTCGAGCCGCGCGATCTCGAAACATGCTCGCGCCTCGACCTGTGGCACGCCGTGCACAGCGACGCGCAAATCGACTGGCTGGCCATGCACAAGAGCCATCAGCCCCAGCGCGTCTTTCTCAAGCTCAACACCGGCATGAACCGCCTGGGCTTTGCGCCTGCGCGCTACCGCGCCGCCTATGCGCGCCTGGCCGCGCTGCCGCAGGTGGGCGAAATCGGCCACATGACCCACTTCGCCACCGCCGACGGCCCCGAGGGCATCGCCGCGCCGCTGGCCGCGTTTGCCCACGCCACCGAAGGGCTGCCCGGCGAGCGCAGCGTGGCCAACAGCGCCGCCACGCTGCGCTACGGGCACTTGCCCGCCGTGCAGGCCGACTGGGTGCGCCCCGGCATCGCCGCCTATGGCTCCTCGCCCGACCATCCCGACCACAGCGCCGCCCACTGGGGCCTGCAAGCGGTCATGAGCCTCACCGCCCGCGTGCTCGCCGTGCAAACCCTGCAGGCGGGCGAGAGCACCGGCTACGGCGCGCGCTTCACCGCCGACGGCCCCATGCGCATCGGCATCGTCGCCTGCGGCTACGCCGATGGCTATCCCCGCGTGGCCCCCACCGGCACCCCCGTGCTGGTCGACGGCCAGCGCAGCCGCACCGTGGGCCGCGTCAGCATGGACATGCTCACCGTCGACCTGAGCGCCCTGCCGCAGGCCGACGTGGGCAGCGCCGTCACCCTCTGGGGCCGCGCCGCGCCCGCGCATGGCGGCGCGGTGCTGCCCATCGACGAAGTGGCCCACGCGGCGGGCACGCTGGGCTACGAACTCATGTGCGCGCTGGCCGCGCGCGTGCCGGTGGAGGTGGCCTGAAAGCAGGCGCGGCAAGGGGGTTAACCGGTTCGTGAAGAAATAAAAAAGGAGCTGCTTGCGTACGTTTTAATTGAAATTCAGATAGGTTTGTATCTGAATTCATTTTAAAACATACGCAAGCAGCTATCAATACATGGTCTTCATCCAGGTTGCCACCCCCGCAAAGCTGAAGAAAGCCAGCGCCGTGGTCCACAGGATGATGCGCGCCACGCGCCCGTTGTCGGCGCCAAAGCGCTCGGCCAGCAGCGACACATTGCTGGCCGACGGCAGCGCCGCCACCAGCACCAGCGCGGCCAGCGCCGCTGGTGTCAGCACACCGGCCCACACCGCCACGGTGCCCGCGCCCCACACCAGCGCCGGGTGCAGCAGCAGCTTGGCGGCGGTGACCAGCCCCACGTCCGCCGCGTCGCCCGCCCGCGCCGCCCTGGCCTGGCTTTCACTCACGCGCGCCTGCAATTGCGAACGCGCCAGCACCGCGCCAATGGTGAACAGCGCCACGGGCGATGCCGCGTCGGCCAGCAGCTGCACCGTGCGGTCAAGCGGTGCCCACAGCTGCCAGCCCAGCGCCACCACCGCCAGCGCGCAGCCCAGCCACAGCAGCACCACGGCGGGGTC
>JAUNTQ010000029.1:24993-34213 GCA_030538605.1 Pseudomonadota bacterium | reverse complement strand
CGCTCCTCGGGGGTTGGACCCCTATCTCGGTGTTCGGATTGATTGGACCAGGACAATCTCTCATGACGACCCCCTTGCCCTCACGGCGCGCGCGGGCATGGCCGCTCTTGCCGGGGCTACACTGCCTTTCGCACATTTCAAGCAGGGCTTGCGCAGGCCAAAAGGCATCTCCAGCAAAAGCAACGTCCCTTCGCGGCTACCACCGCTCCTGCAAGGGGATGGCGCAAGTCCGATCTTCTGTCTCTGCCATGCTCCCCACCCCCTTCCCCTTCCCCTTCTCAGCCCTCACCGGCCAGCCGCAACTCACACAGGCTTTGCTGCTGGCCGCCATTGACCCGGCCATTGGCGGCGTGCTGATCGAAGGCCCGCGCGGCACGGCCAAATCGACGGCGGCGCGCGCGCTGGCCGCGCTGATGGCGCCCGCGCCTTTCGTCACCGTGCCGCTGGGCGCGGCGCTGGAGCATGTCACCGGCACGCTGGATTTGAATGAAGCGCTGGCGGGCCACGCCGTGCGCCTGGCCCCCGGCCTGCTGGCGCGCGCGCATGGCGGCGTGCTGTATGTGGACGAGATCAACCTGCTGCCCGACGCGCTGGTTGACGTGCTGCTGGACGCCGCTGCCAGCGGCGTGAACGTGATCGAGCGCGACGGCATCTCGCACACGCACGCCGCGCGCTTTGTGCTGATTGGCACCATGAACCCCGAAGAAGGCGAGCTGCGCCCCCAACTGCTCGACCGCCTGGGCCTGTGCGTGCGCCTGGCCAACGTGGACGAACCCCAGACGCGGCAGGCCATCGTCAAGGCGCGGCTGGCCTTTGACGCCAACCCCGCCGCCTTCGCCGCGCAGCATGCCGATGCGCAAGCCGCGCTTGCCGCCCGGCTGGCGCACGCCCGCGCCGCCGCGCACGATGCCGCCGCGCTGCCACTGTCTGACGCCGTGCATGACGCTGCCAGCCGCCTGTGCATTGCCGCGCACGTCGATGGCCTGCGCGCCGATCTGGTCATGCTGCGCGCCGCCCGCGCCCTGGCCGCGTGGGGCGAAGCGCCCGTCGTCACCCCGGCCCACGTGGCGCAAGTGGCCGACATGGTGCTGACCCACCGCCGCAACGCAGACACCGCCTCATCGCCATCGCCATCGCCGCATTCACCCCCAAGCCCTGCCGACAGCAACACTGCGGCCCACACGAGCAGCGTCCCCCAAAGCCCCCTCAAAAGCGGCGAAAAAACCGGCAGGGACAGCGGCCAGCACAGCAGCAATGACCGCAGCGCCGATGCGGGCAACGCCCCGGGCGACTGGGGCGCGCTGCCACCCGAGCCAGTGGGCATCGCTGCCGTCAAACCGCTCAAGCCCCTGTACCCCCGCACCCCACCAAAAAAGCCCTGAGCCTCCAGCACGCCCGCCCCGGCCATCACCGGGGTGACTGGGGGCTGCCTGCCACGGGCAATGCGCATGCGGCCCATGCGGGCAGCGCGTCAGCGGGCATCGACTGGCCGCGCACCCTGGCCGCGCGCGGCAGCGCCCGCCTGCACGCCGACCATCTGCGCCCTGCCCTGCGCCCAAGCGCTGCGGCGGCGCTGCACTGCATCGTGCTGGACTGCTCGGCCTCCATGCTGGCGGGCGGGCAACTGGCGCGCGCCAAGGGTCTGCTTGCCGCCCTGCTGGCGCAGACTTATCGCTGGCGCGAGCGCGTGGCCGTCATCAGTTTCTCAGGCCAGGGCGTGGCCCTGCGCCTGCCACCGCGCCGCGCCATGCGCGTGGCCGATGCGTGGCTGGCCCCCATTGGCGGCGGCGGCGGCACGCCGCTGGCCGATGCGCTGACGCAAGCCGACGCCCTGCTGCGCCGCCAACCCGGCAGCCCGCGCTGGCTGTGGCTGCTGACCGATGGCCGCGCCCGCCACACCCCGCCGCGCCCGCTGCATGCCGAACACCTGCGCATCATCGACTTCGACACCGCCCCCGTGCCGCTGGGCCGCGCGCCGCAACTGGCTGCGCAGTGGCAGGCGGGGTACCTGCGCGCCGACAGGCTGTGACGCGCCTGATGAGTGGCACGCGCTCTTGCCGCTTGGGCTAAACACAGCGCGCCCCAACAAATGGCTCTGTGCCCATCCACCGGCGTTGTTGGGTTTTAGCTGCGCTCAACCCAAGCTACGAGCTTGTGACGCGCCACGAAGCATTTTTCACCTTCAAAACAGCCTTGAGCGCCTATAGCTGTGCCCGAAAATAATCCGACGATATCGCTGTAGGAGCGGCGGAAGCCGCGAATGTCTCGCTAGAGCTGTTCGCGGCTTCCGCCGCTCCTACAAATGGGTAACGTCGGTTTTTTTATGAAAACAGCTATAAAAAAAGCGCAAGCAGCTAGGATTTTTGAAAAATCAAAGGGGATTTCTTTCGCGTCCTTCGCGAATCCTTTGCGTCCTTCGCGTCCGGCTGTTGGGCTGCTTGGCGATCTCGACAACCCAACCGTCATCCAGGCGCATCCAGCCCCCGCAGGCATTGCAGGATGCTGGCGGCGGCTTCGTCGATGCGGGGGCCGGGGCGCAGCATGATCTCGAAGGCGCTGTTGTCGATGGCGCAGTGGCGCTTGTCGCGCACAGCGCGCAGGCTGTGCCAGCCGGGGCGCGTGGCCGGTGGCGGGGCCACGCTGGCTTTCGCGGTGATGAGCAGGTCGGGGTCGGCGCGCAGCACGTATTCGGGTGCCAGTTTCGGAAAAGCGCCCATCTGCACCGGCACCACGTTGGCCAGGCCCAGCCGCGTGAGTGTTTCGCCGATGAACGAGGCCGCGCCCGCCGCCGCGTGGCCGCCGTGCAGCTCAAGGTAAACGCGCCGCCCGCGCCACTCGGGCGGCACCTGCGCGCTCAGGGCGTGCAAGCGCGCATTGATGCGCTGCCACAGCGCCTGGCCCGCGCCGGGGCGGCCAATGGCCTGGGCGATGGCTTCGAGGTTGCGCTGTATGTCGGCGTGCGAGCGCGCATCAAGCACCAGCACGCGCAGGCCCAGCGCGCGCAGCCGGTCGGCGGCGCGGCTGCGGCTGCCCAGCAACACCAGGTCGGGTTGCAGTGCCACGATGGCCTCGACATCGGCATCGGCCATGCCGCCCACGCGCGGCAGTTGGCCCACCGATTCGGGCCAGTTGGCGTGGCGGCTCACGCCCACCAGCCGCTCGCAAGCACCCAATACGCACACGGCTTCGACCATGGACGGCTGCAAGGCAACGATGCGCGCGGCGGGCGCGGCGGGCGCGGCGGGCATGGAGGGCGTGGAGGGTGCGGTGCCCTCGCCCGCCTGCACGTTGGCGGCCAGCAGCGCGCTGGCCAAGGTACTGGCGATGCGTAAAGAGGCCGAAGTGCGCATGGGGGCGAAAAAAGGAGCCACCAAAAAACAGGCGGCCAAAGCCGCACGACTGTAGCGCACCGCCGTTCGGGCGGCAGCGTTGCCTTCATTTGCGCCCCAGCATACTCCCCTATATGCATGCTACTAGCGCATGAATGGCAATGGATTTTTGCTTATACCCCCAATATATGCAGAAACTCAGCCTTGCCGGGCCAGGCTGCGCGGCGTCACACCTCCAGCCACTCGCGGCGCACGCCCGCGTCGGCGCGCAAGCCTTCGGGCGTGCCGTCGAAGACGATGGCTCCGTGGCCCATGACGAGGGCGCGGTCGGAGATGTGCATGGCGATGGTGAGCTTTTGTTCGATCAGCAGCACCGAGATGCCGCGCTCGCGCAGCTTGATGAGGTATTGGCCCACCAGCTCGACGATCATGGGTGCCAGCCCCTCGGTAGGCTCGTCGATCAGGATCAGGTCGGGGTCGCCCATCAGTGTGCGGCACAGGGTGAGCATTTGCTGCTCGCCGCCTGATAGCACACCGGCTTCGGTATGTTCGCGCTCTTTCAGGCGGGGGAACATGGCATACATGTCGTCAAAGCCCCAGCGGCTGCCCTTGCCCGCGCCTTTCTGGCCCAGCAGCAGGTTCTGGTGCACGGTGAGCTTGGGGAACACGTCGCGGCTTTCGGGCACGTAGCCCAGGCCCAGGTGGGCGATCTGGTACGACGTCTTGCCCAGGATGGGCTGGCCCTTGAAGCTGACCGCGCCGGTGGCCTGCACCATGCCCATGACGGCCTTGGCGGTGGTCGATCGGCCAGAGCCGTTGCGCCCCAGCAGGGCCACGATTTCGCCCGGGCGCACGTCGAAGTTGACGCCGTGCAGCACGTGGCTTTTGCCGTAGAAGGCGTGCAGGTCTTGTACTTGCAGCATGGGTTCGCTCATGTTCAGTGGCCCTCCACCTGGGCATCGGCCACGGCGCTGCCCAGATAGGCCTCTTGCACGCGCGCGTTGGCGCGCACGGCCTCGGGCGTGTCGAAGGCCAGCACCTCGCCATACACCACCACGGCAATGCGGTCGGCCAGGCCGAAGACCACGCCCATGTCGTGCTCCACGGTCAATAGCGTCTTGCCTTCGGTCACTTCGCGGATGAGCTGGATGAAGTGCTGCGTCTCGGTGCTGCTCATGCCGGCGGTGGGTTCGTCCAGCAAGATGACGTTGGCCCCGCCGGCGATGGTGATGCCGATCTCCAGCGCGCGCTGCTCGGCGTAGGTGAGGTTCATGGCCAGCACGTCGCGCTTTTTCTCCAGGTGGATCTGGCGCATGAGCTGCTCGGCACGGGCGTTGGCGTCATCCAGGCGCGCCAGAAACTTCCAGAACGCGTAGCGGTAGCCCAAGCTCCACAGCACGCCGCAGCGCAGGTTCTCGAACACGCTGAGCTTGGGGAAGATGTTGGTGATCTGGAAGCTGCGCGACAGGCCCATGCGGTTGATCTGAAACGGCTTCTTGCCGTCGATGCGCTCGCCATTCAGGCATATCTCGCCGCTGGTGGGGGCAAAGCGGCCGCTGATGAGGTTGAACAGCGTGCTCTTGCCCGCGCCATTGGGGCCGATGACGGCCACGCGCTCGCCTGGCTGCACGGCCAGGTCGACGCCGCGAATGATCTCGCTCTTGCCAAAGCGCTTGCAGACGTTTTTCAGCTCCAGCGCGGCGCTCATGATGTCTGTGCCTCCAGGATGCGTTGCTCGATGGTGGCCTGCGCCTGGCCCCAGACCACGGCAAAGCGCTGGCGCGCCCAGTGCGTCAGGCCCAGACCCACGGCAGTGACGGCGGCAGCGGCCAGCCAGTGGCCGGTGTGGCGCACGTTCAGCGTCAGGCCCAGGTAGCGCAGCGTGTCGCTCATGGCGGCGTTCAGTTGCAGGTGATAAATCATCTCGATCAGCGCGCTTGCGCCCAGCAGCAGCACGACAAGGGCTGCGGCCAGCACGGCGTAGTGCGGCAAGAGCGGGCGCATGAGCCGGTGCATGGCCACGCGCACGTTCAGCATGATGATGGCCGCCAGCCCGCCGGGGGCGTACATCACCATCAACACGAAGACGAGGCCCAGATACAAAAGCCACGCCTGCGTCAGCTCAGACAGCCACACGGTGGCCAGCACCAGCAGCACGCCGCCGATGATGGGGCCGAAGAAGATGGTGGCCCCGCCCAGAAAGGTGAACAGCAGGTAAGCACCCGAGCGCAGCGCGCCCACCACCTCGGCGGTGACGATCTCGAACAGGATGGCACCCAGCCCCCCCGCGATGCCGGCGAAAAAGCCCGCGATCATGAACGACAGGTAGCGCACCAGCTGCGTGTTGTAGCCGATGAACTCCACGCGCTCGGGGTTGTCGCGCACCGCGTTCAGGATGCGGCCCAGCGGCGTGCGCGTGAAGGCGAACATGAGCGCCACGCACACGAAGGTGTAGATGGCGACGAGGTAATAGACCTGAATGGTCGGCCCGTAGCTGATGCCCATGAAAGGCTCGCCCACCACGCGGTCGGCCGAGATGCCGGCCTCGCCGCCGAAGAACTCGGAAAACATCAGCGACATGGCAAACACCAGCTCGCCCAGGCCCAGCGTGATCATGGCAAACGTGGTGCCCGCGCGGCGCGTGCTGACCCAGCCGAACAGCGCAGCGAAGAACAGCCCCGCCAGCCCGCCCACCAGCGGCAGCGCACTCACGGGCAGCCAGGTGAGCGCGCCATCGTTCATGCGCAGCAGGGCGTGAATGGCGAAGTACGAACCCAGCCCGGTATACACCGCGTGGCCGAAACTGAGCATGCCGCCATGCCCCAGCAGGATGTTGTACGACAGGCAGGCAATGATGGCGATGCCCATCTGCGTGAGCATGCTCACCGCCAGGCTGCTGCTGAACGCCATGGGTGCCAGCAGCAGCACGGCGGCAAAAGCGCCCCAGAGCAGAACGCGGGACAGCGGCAGCAGCGGCGGGCGCGCGGGGTGCGAGGCGGAAGGTGAAGAAGTCGTCATGTCAACAAGAAGCGAATCGTTTCAACGCGTGGCATCAGGCGGCTGTGGGCTTTGGGCAAAGGCCGCAATGGGGGCTGCCCCGCTTCCACTTGGCGACCGGGGTGGCCCCCACCCCAGCCCTCCCCAAGGCCGCGGAGCAGGCCATCCGGGAACGCCGTGGTTGGGGTCTCCCCGACCACCAGCGTTGTCCCCCTGGGGGGAAGGCGACTCAGGGGGGGCTTTGTCCTCATGTCTCTCTTTTGCCCATGAGGCCACGCGGTCGGAAGATCAGCATCAGCACCAGGAACAGGTAGGGCAGGATGGGGGCCACCTGCCCCACCGTCAGGCGCAGCAGGGTGAAGTTGCTGGCCTCGGCGCTGGGGGTGACGCCGATGGCGCGCAGCAGATCGAGCGTGGACAGATCCACCGAGATGGCCATGGTCTGCACGATGCCGATCACCAGCGAGGCGATGAAGGCCCCGCCCAGCGAACCCAGCCCGCCGATGACCACCACCACAAAGATGATCGGCCCCACGGCGAAGGCCATGGACGGCTCGGTCACGAAGGTGCTGCCGCCGATCACGCCCGCCAGCCCGGCCAGCGCCGTGCCCACGCCAAACACCAGCATGAACACGCGCGGCACGTTGTGGCCCAGGGCCTGCACCGTTTCGGGGTGCGTGAGCGCGGCCTGAATCACCAGCCCCACCCGCGTGCGGGTGAGCATGAGCCACAGCCCCACCAGCATGGCCACGGCCACCACGCCCATGAAGGCGCGCGTGGCCGGAAACGGCGTGCAGGCCACGCGGCCTGCGGCCTCGATCACCGCGCCGCACACGCCCGGTGCCGCCGCGCCCAGCGCCATCTGCATGCCTTCGATGGGGTGGTGAATGAGCGTGAACGCCGGGCCGCTGAGCAAGGCGGGCGGGCGGAACTCCATCGGCGTGCGGCCCCAGATGAGCTGCACCACCTCCAGAATCACGTAGGACAGGCCGAAGGTGACCAGCAGCTCGGGCACGTGGCCGAAGGCGTGCACGCGGCGCAGCGAATAGCGCTCGAACAGCGCGCCCAAAGCGCCCACGGCCAGCGGCGCGATCAGCAGCGCCAGCCAGAAACCCAGCCAGCCCGACAGCGTGTAGGCGATGTACGCGCCCAGCATGTAGAAGCTGGCGTGCGCGAAGTTGAGCACGCCCATCAGGCTGAAAATCAGCGTCAGCCCGGAGCTGAGCATGAACAGCAGCAGCCCGTAGCTCAGGCCGTTGAGCAGGGAGACGATGAACAGTTCCATGCGAGCGGTTGGTCAGAAAAAGTGAGCTGCTTGCGTATGAAAGCAGGTGTTTTCAGGTTGATTTGATATTGAAACTGGCTTTAAACGTACGCAAACAGCTATCAATTGAATATTGAAAGCCGGGCGCAGCCGCCAAGCAGAACGTGGTGGGCTGCGGAGCGTGGTTTGCCGGGTTTCGCTTGCGCTCTACCCAGCCTACGCACACCGTATCAACCCATCAGAAGGCCGCGGAGCAGGCCATTCCAGCGGCCGCCCAAGCCGGGGTTCCCCCGGCGACCAGCGGCGTCCCCCTCAGGGGGGAAGGCGCGTCAGCGCCTCAGGGGGGAGCGTCATTTCGGCCGCACCATCTTGCACGTCGTCGGCGTGGACGCCACGGGCGCCGCAAACTCCTGCACGCGCGCAAACGTCATGCCGGTGTTCTCGACGTTGTAGTCGCCCGGGCCCGCCTTTTGCCACACCGCCATGTACAGCGGCTGCTGCAGCTGGTGGTCGTCGCGGCGCATTTCCACGTCGCCGTTGAAGCTCTTGAACTTCAGCCCCTCCATGGCGGCGGCCACCTTCACCGGGTCGGTGGACTTGGCCTTGGCCATGGCGTTGCCCAGCAGGTGATAGACGTGCAGCACCGAGCCGGTGAAGAAGTCTTCCTTGAAGCGCTGCTGGGTGTCCTGCATGGCCTGCGCGTGTTCGCCGGCCAGGTTGGGATAGGCGTAGGCGGCCGAATACACCTTGCCCGCGCCATGCGTGCCAAAGGCCGACGGCGTGCCCACCACGTTGGCGTAGTAAGTGAGGAACTTGCCGTCATAGCCGCCGTCCACCGCCGCCTTGACCAGCAGCGACAGGTCCGACCCCCAGTTGCCGGTGATCACCGCGTCGGCGCCCGAGGCCTTGATCTTGGTGACGTAGGGCGCAAAGTCGCGCACCTGCGCCAGCGGGTGCAGGTCTTCGCCCACGATCTCGATATCGGGCCGCGCCTGCGCCAGAAACTCCTTGGCGTACTTGGCCACCTGGTGGCCGTGCGAATAGTTCTGGTTGAGCAGGAACACCTTCTTCACATCGGGCTGGCCTTTAAGAAACTCGGCGATGGCCTTCATCTTCATCGACGTGTCGGCATCCAGGCGGAAGTGCCAGTAGTTGCACTTGCTGTTGGTGAAGTCGGGGTCCACCGCGGCGTGGTTGAGGTACACCACTTCCTTGCCAGGGTTGCGCTGGTTGTGGCGGGCAATCGCCTCGATCAGCGCACCGGCCACCGACGAGCCGTTGCCCTGCACGATGTAGCGCGCGCCCTGGTCCATGGCGGCTTTGAGCGCCGTCAGGCTTTCGGCGGGGCTGAGCTTGTTGTCGAAGCCGATGACCTCGAACTTCACGCCGGCCGGGTTGCTTTTGCTGAACTGCTCGGCAAAGAGCTGGAAGCTGCGCAGCTGCGCATTGCCCACGGGCGCCATCAGCCCCGACAGCGGGTCGATCCAGGCGATCTTCACCGTCTCGCCCTGCTGCGCCGCCGCTGCGCCTGCCATGGCCAGAAGGGCCGCGCCCGCCAACTGCTTCAGTACTGCTTGCATGCCGTCGTCTCCTTGAAAAATGGGTGATGCCAAAGGGTGGTGAATTGGGT